>CAMGAL010000013.1 GCA_946007445.1 uncultured Mediterranea sp. | reverse complement strand
TGCTGATGTGGACCTCCACCACCGGAGCCGGCACGGCCCGGATGGCATCGAGCAGGGCAATGGAAGTATGGGTGTAAGCCCCAGCATTCAGGATGATGCCGTCGGCCTCGAATCCCGCCTGCTGGATGCGGTCAATCAGTTCGCCTTCGATGTTCGACTGGAAATAGTCGATGGTCACATCCGGGTAGCGGGCACTCAACTCGTCGAGATACTCCTCAAAACTGCGGCTGCCATAGATGGTCGGCTCGCGCTTGCCCAGCAGATTGATGTTGGGACCATTGATGATTTGAATCCTCATAATTTCTTGCAATTTTTAGTATCTTTGTCGCTGCAAAGATAGACAAAAGAAATGAATAGTGAAGAAAAACAGCCCAATAAGGCAGAAGAAACGCGGCTGATGAAGCGCTACAAGCAGTATCTGAAACTCGAAAAAGGGTTGTCGGCCCGCACGTTGGAGGCCTACGGACAGGATGTGGAGAAGCTGCAACACTACCTGGAGGAGGCAGGAGTCTGCCTGCAGGAGGCCCGGTTGGAGGATTTGCAAACCTTCCTGGCCGGCCTGCACGACATCGGCATCCATCCCCGCTCGCAAGCCCGCGTCCTGTCGGGGATAAAGTCGTTCTACCGCTTTCTGGTGATGAGCGACTATCGCGACGACGACCCCGCCGAACTGCTGGTGGGGCCCAAGATAGGGAAGCACCTGCCCGAAGTGCTCACGGTGGAGGAGATAGATGCCCTGATCAGCTGCATAGACCGCAGCAGCAAAGAGGGGCAACGCAACTGTGCCATCGTGGAGACCCTCTACAGCTGCGGATTGCGCGTCTCGGAACTGTGCAACCTCAAGCTGTCGGACCTTTACCTGCAAGAGGGGTTCATCAAGGTGGAAGGAAAGGGAGACAAACAGCGGCTGGTGCCCATCTCGCCCCGCGCCATCAAGGAGATAGGCTATTGGCTCAGCATACGAAAAAGCGAATGGCGCATCAAGCCGGGCTTCGAAGACACCCTCTTCCTGGCCCGCTGGGGCAACGGCATAGGACGCATCATGGTGTTTCATCTCATCAAGCAGCTGGCCGAGATGGCCGGCATCACGAAAAACATCAGTCCGCACACCCTGCGCCACTCTTTCGCCACCCACCTGCTGGAGGGGGGAGCCAACCTACGCGCCATCCAGTGCATGCTGGGTCACGAGTCTATCTCTACGACAGAAATCTATACACACATCGACCGTCAGCGCTTGCGTAGCGAAATCATCGAGCACCATCCGCGCAACATCAAATACCGAAATGAACATCGATTAAAGCCAAATGAGGATTAAGTTTATTAAATAATAATAAATATCCATGAAAGTATCACCAAGAGTGAGGTTTTTTATTACCTTTGTGGAGCTTTATGCCCTGCATAGGCGAAACGAATGGAATTTTCAATTACAAACGTTTAATTAATATTTCTAAAATGACTAAGAAACTCTATTTGCCTTTGTTATTGGCAGTGGTTGCTGTACTGACATCGTGCAGCAACAAGATGGGCGAGTTGTCTTCGGACTATTTCACTGTGACTCCCCAAGTGTTGGAAGCTGTGGGTGGTAAGGTGCCCGCAACCATCAACGGTAAGTTCCCCGAGAAGTATTTCAAGAAGAATGCCGTAGTAGAAGTAACTCCTGTCCTGAAGTGGAACGGTGGCGAGGCCAAGGCTCAGTCGGCCGTATTCCAGGGCGAGAAGGTGGAAGGTAACGACCAGACCATCTCTTACAGGATGGGTGGCAACTACACCATGAAGGCCGTGTTCGACTACGTGCCCGAAATGGCTAAGTCGGAGCTCTACCTGCAGTTCAAGGCCAAGGTAGGCAATAAGGAAATCGAAATCCCCGCAGTGAAGGTGGCCGATGGCGTCATCGCTACTTCTGAACTGATTGGTGAGACCGTAGGTAGCGCCAACGCTTCTCTGGGTGACGACGCTTTCCAGCGCATCATCAAGGACAAGTACGATGCCAACATCATGTTCCTCATCCAGCAGGCCAACGTTCGCGCCAGCGAGTTGAAGACCGCCAAGGCTTTCGACGAGGAAGTGAAGACCATCAACGCTGCCGAGAACAAGAAGATTAGCAACATCGAGATTTCTGCATACGCTTCTCCCGATGGTGGCTATGACCTGAACCAAGGTTTGGCTGAAAAGCGTCAGGACAACACCGCCAAGGTCATCAACAAGAACCTGAAGAAGTCGAAGGTTGAGGCTAACGTGGACACCAAGTACACGGCTGAAGACTGGGAAGGCTTCCAGGAACTGGTGAGCAAGAGCAACATCCAGGACAAGGAACTCATCCTGCGCGTCCTCTCTATGTACTCTGAGCCCGAGCAGAGAGAGCAGGAGATTAAGAACATCTCTTCTGTCTACAAGACTCTGGCCGACGAAATCCTGCCTCAGCTGCGTCGTTCTCGCTTGACGCTGAACTACGAGATCATCGGTAAGTCTGACGAAGAGATTGCCGCTCTGGCCGACAGCGATGCCAAGCAGCTGAACATCGAGGAGCTGCTCTATGCCGCTACCCTGACCAAGGATGCTGCCAAGAAGGAAGCTCTCTACACCAAGGCTACTCAAATCTATCCCAACGACTTCCGCGCTTACAACAACCTGGGTAAGCTGGCTTATGAGGCCGGTAACTACGACAAGGCTGAAGGCTTCTTCAAGAAGGCTGCTTCTGTGAAGGATGCTCCCGAGGCTAACATGAACCTGGGTCTGATCGCTCTGGAGAAGGGTGACAAGGCTGCAGCTGAGTCTTATCTTGCTAAGGCAGCAGGTGCCAAGGAAGTGAACGAAGCCCTCGGTAACCTCTACGTAGCTCAGGGCCAGTACGACAGAGCTGTCAACGCTTTCGGCGACACCAAGACCAACAGCGCTGCTCTGGCACAGATTCTGGCTAAGGACTACAACAAGGCCAAGAACACACTGGCTGGCGTGGAGAAGCCCGATGCATACACCGACTACCTGATGGCCGTTCTGGGTGCCCGCACCAACAACGCTTCTATGGTTACCAGCAGCCTGAAGGCAGCTGTTGCCAAGGACGCTACGCTGGCTAAGAAGGCAGCTTCTGACCTGGAGTTCTCCAAGTATTTCACTGACGCAACTTTTGCCAGCATCGTGAAGTAATCGAAGCTTGATACATCTTTAGATAGAAAACGCGGATAACGCGGATGGACCCATCGGTCGGCAATCCACGTCATTCGCGTTTTCTACATATATATACCTTATTTATAATAGATAATGAAGAAGCTGACTATTCTGCTATGGGGAGTTTTGGCAGCGGCCTGCGCTCACCAGAAGACATCCGACACCCTGCTGGAAGGTGAAATCAAAGGCTTGGCGGTCGATACCATCTACCTCTGTGGCACCGACCTGCTTTATGACCGCATGGACACCTTGCCGGTGGAGAATGGCAAGTTTCGGGTCCACCTCTCACCCGACACCTTGGTAAGCACCCGCCTGCTGCTGACGGACGGGAATGAATACCCCATCTTCTTGAGCAAAAACAGCCACATACGGATAGAAGGCAACAGTGCGCAGCTGCAAGCTCTCCGGGTGGATGGCAACGAAGCCAATGAGGAGATGACGCAGTTCAACCAACTGCTGGCCAGTCCTGCCCAACCGACTACCGAGGTGATACAACAGCAGGCGGAGGAGTTCATTCAGAGCCATCCGCGCTCACTGGTCAGCATCTATCTGTTGGAGCACTACTTCGTGCTGCAACCCCAACCCGACATCCGCCACATCCGCCGACTCATCAACTCCATGGCAGGTGAGCTGAAAGATCGCCCTTACATCATTCAGTTGCAGCAGCGGCTCAGTGATTTGGAAAAGATGGAGCCAGGCAAGGCTTTGCCCTACTTCAGCCTGCCCGATGTCAAGGGGAAGAAGATTTCGCGCAACGACTTCAAAGACCAATACCTGCTGGTGAACTTCTGGGCCTCGTACGACGACAACTGCCGCCCCATGCTCGACTCACTGCGCGCCCTCTACCGCAACGAGAAGAAGAACAAGCACTTTGCCATGCTGGGCATCTCGCTCGATGTAGATACGGCTGCCTGGCGCAAGGCCATCCGGCAAGACTCCCTGCAGTGGCAACAAGTGTGTGACGGACAGGGCTGGACTTCGGAATATATACGCAACACAGCGCTACAGGAACTGCCTACCAACCTGTTGCTGGCACCAACGGGACGGATAGAAGCTGTCAACCTCACCAAACAAGAGGTCGAGAAACGGTTGAAACGCATCGCAGAGGAGGAGAAACAACGGCAACAGAAAGCCAAGAAGAGCAAAATACTTAAACGATAGTCACCATGTTGTCCAAAGTCTACGGAGCCGCCGTACAAGGCATCGATGCCACCTTGATTACCATTGAAGTCAACAGCACCCGTGGCTGTATGTTCTACTTGGTAGGACTGCCCGACTCTGCCGTCAAGGAGAGTCAGCATCGCATCCATTCTGCATTAGAAGTGTCGGGCTACAAGTTGCCTACCAGCCGCCTGACCATCAATATGGCCCCAGCCGATATCCGTAAGGAGGGAGCAGCCTACGACCTGCCCATTGCTATCGGTATGCTGAGTGCCAAAGAGATGGTCAATCACGACCACCTGAGTCAGTACTTGCTGATGGGAGAACTGAGCCTCGACGGTACCTTGCAGCCCATACGGGGCGCGTTGCCCATTGCCATTCTGGCTCGCGAGCTGGGTTTCAAGGGATTCATCCTGCCCAAAGCCAATGCCCGGGAGGCTGCCGTTGTAAACAGGCTGGAAGTCTATGGGGTGGAACGGCTGAACGAGGTGGTGGATTTCCTCAACGACAAGGTCTCACTGCCGATGACCGAAGTGGATACCCGCAAAGAGTTCTATGCCAAGCAAAGCACGTTTGATCTTGACTTTGCAGACGTAAAAGGGCAGGAGAATGTGAAGCGCGCCTTCGAAGTGGCGGCTGCTGGTGGTCACAACATCTTGTTGGTGGGCGCTCCGGGCAGTGGTAAATCCATGTTGGCCAAGCGATTGCCCTCCATCCTTCCTCCCTTGTCACTGGGGGAAAGTCTGGAAACGACCAAGATACACTCCGTAGCCGGTAAATTGGGACGTGACGGAGGGCTCATCTCCACCCGACCATTTCGCAATCCACACCACACCATCTCGATGGTGGCCATGACGGGAGGCGGTTCTTATCCTCAGCCGGGAGAGATCAGCCTGGCACATCATGGAGTTCTGTTCCTTGACGAGCTACCGGAGTTCCAGCGCAACGTATTGGAGGTGCTCCGCCAGCCCTTGGAGGACCGCAAGATTTCCATCTCACGCGTCAAATGCAACGTGGAGTATCCGGCCAGCTTCATGTTGGTAGCCTCTATGAACCCTTCTCCCTGTGGCTACTACAACCACCCCTCCAAAGCCTGTGTATGCAGTCCGGGCCAAGTGCAGAAGTATCTGACCCGGATATCCGGCCCGCTGCTCGACCGTATCGACTTGCAGATTGAGGTCATTCCCGTGCCGTTTGAGAAGATGAGCGACGCACGGACAGGCGAACCCAGCGAAGCCATCCGTCAGCGGGTCATGGCTGCCCGCAAGATACAGGAGCAGCGCTATGCCAACGAAACAGGAGTCTATTGCAACGCCCAAATGACCAGCCGCCTGCTGGCTCAGTATGCACGTCCCAACGAACAGGGCCTGGCACTGCTGAAGAATGCCATGACGCGCCTCAATCTATCCGCCCGTGCCTACGACCGCATCCTCAAGGTGGCTCGTACCATCGCCGACTTGGAGGGTGCCGAGCAGGTGGAATCGCACCATTTGGCCGAAGCTATCGGCTATCGGAACCTCGATCGGGAAGATTGGGCAGGATAAGTTGCATGTTGAGCGTGTTTTTTTTTCATATATCTGATATTCAATTATTTAAGATATATATTGTACGATTGAGCATTTATTTTGTACAATAAAGCACACTTGCTAGATAAAAGAACAAGAGGTTTGGACAAACCGTAACCATCGGATAGGGATAGGTGAGTACTTTTGCTGCCGAATTGTTTAACCCTAAAAAAGTACCAACCTTATGAGAACAATCCTTCTGACAGCAATAGTAGATAACGACTTATTTCAGCACCAAATCGCCCTCGTTAGGCAGGTCGTTCCAACGCTCGCCGTAAGTATCGTAAGCATCGGTCACTACCAAAAAGGCTTTGGGGCAGAACTGCTTGATGCGCGTGGTGACAGAATCCACCTCACGTTCGTGGAGCACCAGCATCCACATCTCCTTGTCGTCGCCACTATAGAGCCCACGACCGGGCAGGCAGGTGGCGGTGCGGTCGAGGGTCTGCAGGATAAATTCGCGCAGACCGGGCAACCCTTTGGGGGTGACGATGAGCAGAATCTTGTCGTTCTTGGCACCAGAGATGGCAAAGCTCAGGATGCGCGTCATCATGAGGATGCAGAGCAGCGAGTAGCCACTCAGACGCAAACCGGCGGTGGAGGAGGAATCGGCCTGGCCAATGCCGAAACCGATGACCAGCATACCGGCCAGCACCACCGTGCCATCGACGGCCAGCAGGGCATTGCTGAACTTCACCCGCGCATAGCGACTGATGATCATGGCTATCACATCGCTGCCACCCGACGAAGCCTTGCACTTGATGATGAGGGCCGAGCCCAGACCGATGAGCAACGGGCCGAAAAGGATGGCCAGTATCAAGTCGTTGGAGAGGTCGAGCCTGCCGCCTAACAGCTGCGAGGGGTCGAGGGCTTGCAACGCCTCCTGCGTGGGATAGCACCAGGAGGAGAGCAGGTTCATGAAGAAGGGAGCGGCAAACGAGGCCAACAGCGTGCGCCCGCCTACCTTCTTGCCCAAACAGAAAGCCGAGGCCAGCAAGATGGGCACGGCCAGGATGTAGCCAAAGGTACCCACCTGGATGGAGGGAAAGAGCTGGTGCAGCACAATGCTGGTGCCGAACACACCGCCGGGAACCAACTTGTAGGGGTTGATGAACAAGACGAAGCCCGCAGCCACCAGTAGGCAGCCCAGGCAGATACCTGCCAGCTCAAGCAGCGTGCGGAGACGAGGGGAAGTATGGAGGCGGTTCATGGCAATCTAGGGAGAGAACGTTCAACTATGGTATTCCTTTAGCAACTTCTTGACGCGCGGCGCCAGCAGCAGCAGCGACATCATGGTGGGCAAGGCCATGAGGGCAAACGAGAGGTCCATGACGGCCACCACCGTGCCCAATGGTACCATAGCGGCCACGACAATCATCACCAGGTAGAAGTAGTTGTAGTATTTGGCACGATGGGCTCCGAAGAGGAAATTGGTGCACTTCAGCCCATAGTAGGAGTAGGAGAACATGGTGCTGAAGGCGAAGAAGAAGACCATCACCATGAGCAGGTATTGACCACAACCGGGCAGCAGGTGCTCGAAGGAGTGAAGGGCGATGTAGAGTCCCTTGATACCCTCGGCCGATGCGTAGTCGCCCGCCAGGAGGATGGGGAGGGCCGTCAGCGTGCAGACTAGGCCGGAGTCGATGGCGGGGCCTATCATGGCAATGAAACCTTCGCGGATGGGGTCGTTGTTGTCCGACGCTCCATGCATCATGGAGGCGGTACCCACACCGGCCTCATTGACATAGGCCGCACGGCGTGCACCCGTCAGAGCGGTGGCCAAGATGCCTCCTATGCCTGCCTCCAGGCTGAAGGCGGAACCCACAATGTCGGCCAGCACGCCGGGCAGTCTGTCCACATGCATCAAGATGATGACCAGCACCAGCAACATGTAGCACGACACCATGACGGGCACTATCTTGGCCGAGATGGCCGAGATGCGACGGATGCCACCGATGATGACGATGCCCACCACTACGGCGATGACCACACCCATCAGGAAGCGTAGCATCAAGGTGTTGGGGATGCCGGCCGGCGTAGTGAAAACGGTGGTGACCGACTCGACCAGCTGATTGGCCTGCATGACGCAGAGCGTGCCTATCAGACCGAATCCGGCAAAGAAGTAGGACCAGAAGCGCCATTGGGGACCCAGACCGTGGAGGATGATGTACATGGTGCCTCCCTGCGGTTGGCCGGCAGAGTCGTGACCCTTGTAGAGGATGGCCAACGCCCCCTCGAAGAATTTGGTGGACATACCCACCAAGGCGCTGACCCACATCCAGAAGATGGCACCCGGGCCGCCCACCGTGATGGCGATGGCCACGCCGGCAATGTTGCCCATGCCTACGGTCGAGGCGATGGCACTCATCAGCGCCTGAAACGAAGTAATCTGCCCCTCGCCCGAGCAGTGAGACCTATGGCGCAAGGCGTGCATGGCGTCGCCCAGATGGCGCAGGGAGACGGCTCCCGAATAGAAGAACAAAAACAATCCTCCCCCAATAAGGAGGAGGAAGAGAGGATATCCGCACACGAAGTCGCTGACCGTCGTAATGCCTTGGCTTAACGTATCGAGAAATGAATTCATCGGTCTGTCAGGATATATTCAGATTTAGTGGGCCAAGTCAGTGATGACCTGCATGACCTGTCGGGCAATGTCATCGGCCGCCTGGGGAGTGGCGGCTTCGCTATAGACGCGGATAATGGGTTCGGTGTTGCTCTTGCGCAGGTGTACCCACTGTTCGGGGAAGTCTATCTTCACGCCGTCGATGTCGTTGATCTCCTCCTGCTTGTAGAGCTCCTTCACCTTGGCCAAGATGGCATCCACATCGATGTCGGGGGTGAGGTCAATGCGGTTCTTGGCCATGTAGTAGGCAGGATAGCCGGCTCGCAGCTGGCTAGCCTTCTTGCCCTCCTTGGCCAGGTGGCTGAGGAAGAGGGCTATGCCCACCAAGGCGTCGCGTCCATAGTGGCAAGCGGGATAAATCACTCCGCCGTTGCCTTCGCCGCCAATCACGGCCCCCACCTCCTTCATCTTGGTGGTGACGTTCACCTCGCCCACGGCCGCTGCAAAGTACTGCTGGCCGTAGCTGCGGGTCACGTCGCGCAGGGCACGTGTGGAGCTGAGGTTGGACACGGTGCTGCCCGGTGTGTGGCGCAGCACATAGTCGGCCACGGTGACCAGCGTATATTCTTCGCCATACATGGTGCCGTCCTCGCAAATCATGGCCAGGCGGTCCACGTCAGGGTCTACCACAAAGGCCACGTCGTTGCCGCCCCGACGCATGAGCGACATGATGTCGCCCAGGTTCTTCTCCAGCGGTTCGGGGTTGTGCTGGAAGTCGCCCGTGGGTTCGCAGTAGAGTTTCTCCACATGGTTCACGCCGAGGGCTTCGAGCAGCTGGGGCAGGATGATGCCACCCACGGAGTTGACGCAGTCAATGGCTACATGGAAGTCGGCCTTGCGGATGGCCTCCACATCGACCAGGTCGAGCGCCAGGACACGCTCGATGTGCTTCTGGTTGTAGCTCAAGTCCTGGCGATAGCTGCCCAAGCGGTCCACCTCGGCATAGTCGAAGGCCTCGGCCTCGGCAATGCGCAGCACTTCGTTGCCCTCCTCCTTGTTGAGGAATTCGCCCTGCTCATTGAGCAGCTTCAGGGCGTTCCACTGACGCGGATTGTGCGAGGCGGTCAGGATGATGCCTCCGTCGGCACCCTCCATGGTGACAGCCAGCTCGGTGGTAGGCGTGGAGGCCAGGTCAATATCGACCACATCCCAGCCCATGCCCATCAGGGTGCCCACCACCACATGCTTCACCATCTCGCCCGAGAGGCGTGCGTCACGCCCCACTACAATCTTGTTGCTGCGACGGGTGGAGGTCTGGCGCATCAAGGTGGCGTAGGCCGAAGTGAATTTCACGATGTCCAGCGGGTTGAGTCCCTCGCCGGCTTTTCCGCCAATCGTACCACGAATGCCGGAGATGGATTTGATGAGAGCCATAGCTTACTTATCTGTAGAATTGATATTTGCGAATGTCATAGAAGTAGGGGCACACATAGCTGGAGGAGGTGCTGTGTCCCATCTTGGAGGGGATAATGAGCTTCACATGGGCGCGGTCGCGGACGTAGGTCAGAGGCACCAGCCAGCCGGCGGGCACCTGGGTGCCGTAGTAGCTGTACATGAGCCCTTGGGTGAAGATGCCGGCAATGGAGCTGGAGGAGACGGTGTAGCGGAACTCGTCCACAAAGTCGGGGTAGCTCAGGTTGGAGATGAGCGTGCGCTCCTCTTCATCGCCCATGATTTGGTATTCATAGAATCTCACCAGCACCAGGTCGTTGGGGCGGATGGTGTCGGCAGGATTGGACGACCCCTTGTCCACAATCTGCATATAGACGCCACTGGCCAGTTGCACATATTCATTCTTGGAAACATCGGTCATGGAGTCCTGTTCATGGAATTGCGTCTGCGAGATGACCGTGATGTTGCTGTCGCGGATAAAGGCTTTGATGGCCTCCTTCTCGTCGTCGAGCATCTCGGCATAGGTCTTGGTGTTGTCGCACGCCTGGAAGGCTATCACCAAGCCCATCAAACCGAAAAAGAGATAAACAAGTCTTTTCATTATACTGTACGAAGTTGTTGTTTTGAAACTGCAAATGTATCTGATATAGCTGAAAGAAGCGGGCAATCGAGCTATCTTTTAATAACATTTAGTAGTTAGAGTAGTTATAGGAGTTATCACTCCGCTTCGCTCCGTTTGGAGTTATCGCAGGCTTCGCCTGCTAGTCAATAGTCGGAGTATCGACTTTAACTCCTGAGGCCCGATAGGGCCGATAACTCCTTTATCTCCTTTAACTCCTAAAAAAACTTATCTCCCCTCTATTTCGTCTTCGCCGTCAGCAGTGGCTTGAATTTCTGCAAGGCTTCCTCAAATCGGGCACGGGCCTCCTCCATGGTGCCGTAGAACTCGCCACCCGAGGCATTGAGGTGTCCGCCGCCGTTGAAGAATTCGGCCGCCACCTGATTGCAGGGGAAGGAACCTACCGAGCGGAGCGACACCTTGATGATGGGGCGTTCGGTGTCTTCGCGCAGGAAGCAGGAGAAGATGACGTGGTTGATGCTCAGCGGGATATTGACAAAGCCCTCGCTGTCGCCTCGGATGTAGTTGAAGCGGCTCTGCTCCTGCTTGGTGAGCGAGATGAGGGCCGCATGGAGCGGACGGTAGACATACATGCGCGACAGGACGAAGCCCATCAGGCGCAGGCGGCTCTCGGAGTAGGTGTTGAAGACGCGGCGGTAAATCTCGTCCTTGTCGATGCCCTTGTCTATCAGCTGGCCGATGATGAGGTATATCTCGCGGTTGTTGGAGTTGAAGGTGAAGCCCCCCGTGTCGGTCATCATGCCCGTATAGATGCACTCGGCTGCGTCGTGTGTCAGCAGGTCGTAGCCCCCCAGGGCGCTGATGAGGCGAAACACCAGTTCGGAGGTGGAGGAAATCTCGGGGTGAGAGATCGTCTCGTCGCAGAAGTGGCCGGGGTTCAAGTGATGGTCTATCAGGAACTTGCGGGCAGTGGCGGCACCCACCACCTCGCCCAGTGCGTCGATGCGGCTCAGCTCGTTGAAGTCGAGGCAGCAGATGAGGTCGGCAGCGCCCACCAGCTCCTTGGCATCCGTCTGGCTATGGTCATAGAGCACGATGTCCTTGCTGCCCGGCATCCAGCGCAGGAAGTCGGGGAAGGCATTGGGCACGATGACGCGGACGTTCTTGCCGAGCTCCAGCAAGTAGTGGAAGAGACCCAGCGAAGAGCCGATGGCATCGCCGTCGGGCGCTACGTGTGATACGATTACGATGTTCTGTGCCTGCTCCAGCCAGGCCTTGAAGCACTCTATTTTGCTCTGTTCGATAATGTTTGTCAGCATGGGGTTATTCGTATTCCTTGTTTTAATCGGCAAAAATACGGAAAAGTTCCAGAATACAAGCATACTGTTGCGACGAAAATTGGCTCATCACTCCAAATGTCCGACGAGCCCGAATAATCAGGGCAGCGGCACGCGCAGTGTCCCCTGCCGGGCCAGGCTGTGCAGAGGCAAGCCCAACTGCCTGCATTCCTCGGCCAGCTCCTCCTGTCGGCGCCGAGAGAGCGAGGGGTGCAGCACCACCTGCCCTATCGCGAAGAGCGGCTGCAGCTCGCCGATACGCCCCCAATAGCCCCGACACACCAGCAGGTAGTCCACCCGCAGCGGCTCGGCAGCCTTCATGCCGTGCCAACGGCGGTCGCTGAGCAGGCAGACACGCCGACCGGCGTAGGTCAGTATTCCCTCCCGCCACAGCAAGCCGTCGCCCTCGTAGGACGCGGGCAGTCGGACGGGCGGAGCCAGGCGTCGCATACGGCTCTCTTCGGAGGCATAGGCCAAGGCCTCGGGCTGTGCCAGGCTGTCGGCACAGGCTATCCACGAGCGGCCATCGTAGGCCAGGCAGCAGACGGAGGGACAGGCACGCACATTGTAGAAGCAGAGGCTGCGCTGCGGACGATGCTCCCATCCCAGCCACGCCTCGTAGCCCATCAGCAGCAGGAGGCACTTCCCCACCAGCAGGAGGGCAGGCCAGGTGCGACGACGGAGCAGACGCCGCAGGGCCACCAGCACTACATAGGCCAGCACCACCCCCACCTCATCCATCTCAAGAGGCCCCCAGGTGGCCATCGGCCAGTGGGCCACCTGCTGCAGCAGCGTGTGCTGCCGCCACCCCCGCGGGGCTTGGACAGCCGCCCCCCCTTGAGCCGGCCCGGGCCCGGGAGTGAGCCGCCTCATCCGAGCGGTGGCCGCCAGCAGCAGCGAGGTCCACGGCACGACCCACAGGCTGGTGAAGAGGAAGTGGACGGGTAGCGAGCCGAAGTAGAAGGCCACCAAGGGAGCCGTACCGGCCTGTGCGGCCAGAGCCGCTGTGGCCAAGCCCCATAGTGCCCGCCCGAAGGTACTCCGAGGATGCCAAAGCGAAGCCAGCAGAGGCTGCAGCAGCAACAACGAAGCCACCGCCGCAAACGAGAGTTGGAAGCCTATATCGAAGAGCCACTCGGGTCGGCAGACGCACATCCAGAAAGCAGTGGCCAGCATCACCTCCGAGCCGAGACGCTGACGCATGGGGAAGCCAGCCCCTAACTGCAGGGTGAAAAGCAGGGTGGCCCGCAAGGCTGAGGGCGAGCCGCCCGTCAGGCCGGCATAGAGCCACAGCACGGCGACCGACAGCAGCAGAGCGGGATAGTGGAACCAGCCCGACCAGCGGACCAGCGGACGAAACAGCCCCATCACCATCAGAGCCACCATGCCGATGTGGAGCCCCGACAAGGCCAGCACATGGGCAGCACCCGCCTGCCGGTAGCTGGCACGCAGGTCGGCGTCCAGGCCGCTCTGGTCGCCCAGCGTCAGGGCAGACAGCAGAGCCTCTGTCCGCCCGCTGAAGCCCCACCGCCCGTAGACGGCCAGCAGTCGCTCGCGCCACTCGGCCAGCCTCATCCACAGCGAGAGGTGCCCACTCGGCCCCACCCGCTGCCAGCAGTCGGCGGCCACAAACGCCACCCCCATCCCTCGCCGCTGCCCCAGGGTGGTGCGCACCCAGAGGCAGTCACCCCGACGCAGGGTGGCACTCAGCGAGTCGGCCGGCAGGTAGAGGCTACATTCGGACGCTCCCTCCCACCGCTCGACCCCATTGCCCCGAGCCACCAGCTGCAGCTCGGCCCGGCTGCGCAGGTGGTGTCCACGCAGGCTGGGCGTTTCGGTCAGCATCAGGCGGTAGTCGGCCTCCCCTTCGGGCCAGGGGAGAGCGCGCGGCGCCTCCGACCGCTGGGTGAGGCGCAATCCGGCCCCAGCGCCGGCCCGCAGCGCCGCCGCGCCGACCCAGCGGGGCCACCGCCTCACGTGGCAGAGCACCAGCAGAGCCAGCAGCGACGGCCACATATAGCCGGCAGGCAGCGACGGAGCAGGCAGAGCGAGGTGTGCCCACCCGATGCCCACCGCGAGTGCCAGGCCCCACCGCAGGTACGAGTGCCGTTGCCAGCTCCAGCCAGGAGCTGAGGTCGGGTGGAAGCAGGGTAGGGGAGGCATCTTCTTTTTAAAGGAAGGGAGTCAGCAAGTTGCCCAGCCAGCCCACGAACTTCTTCCACGTCGAGCGCTGGCGCCAGTATTCGGGTGTCATCGGAGTGCTGTTCAGGCGGTCGCGCTCGAACATCTCCATCAGCCGGTAGGTGCTGGCCGTGTCGAAGAGGAAGGCATTGGTCTCGTAGTCGTAGCGCAGGCTGCGGCTGTTCAGGTTGGCCGTTCCCACCGTGCAGTAGGTGCTGTCCACCATCATGATCTTGGAGTGGTGGAAGCCGCCGTTGAAGAGGTAGATTTTGGCTCCGCGCTTCATCAGCTTGTGGGCCACATGAAAGGAGGCCTCGGGCGTGAAGGGGATGTCGGACACGGCAGGTATCATGATTTCCACCTCGGTGCCCTCCTTCAGGGCGCTCTTGATGGCCTTGCGGATGGAGCGGGTAGGCACGAAGTAGGGATTCACTATCTGGATGTGTCGCTGCGCCGAGCGGATGGAGTGGGCGTAGGCATGGCTGATGGAGCGGGGCGTCTCGCGCGGCGTGCGGTCCACGATGCCGATGGGTGTCTGCAGGCTGTCCGGCAGGGGCTCGATGGGTGCGAAGTAGGCCGGTCCGCCGATGTGCTGCTCCGTCTCCCGGTTCCACATGGTGAGGAAGATGCCCTGCAGGCGGTGTACCGCCTCGCCCTCGATGCGCATGTGGATGTCGTGCCACTGCCCCAGCTTGGGCAGGCCGTAGATGTAGTAGTCGGCGATGTTCATGCCGCCCGTGTAGCCCACGCGGCCGTCGATCACCACAATCTTGCGGTGGTCGCGATGGATGGCATGGTTCACCCAGGGGAAACGGATGGGGTCGAACTTCACGATCTCGATGCCTCGGGCGGTAATCTCCTCCAGGTGGTGCTTCTTCAGCGGACGGTTGTTCGACGAGTTGCCGAAGGCGTCAAACATGGCCCTCACCTCCACCCCTTGGGCCGCCTTCTCGGCCAGCAGGTCAAAGAGGGCATGGGCAATGGAGTCGTTGCGGAAGTTGAAGTACTCCAGGTGGATGTGGTGGCGGGCCTGACGCACCGCCTCAAAGAGGTCCTCAAACTTGTCGTGCCCCGTGAGGAAGAGCTTCACGCGGTTCTGTCGGGTGATGACTATCTCCTGCCCATGCAGCCAGTCGGCCATCAGCGAGTCGCTCCGTTGGGCCAGCGCCGGTGCCGCACAGGCCAGCAGCAGGACCACCAGCCAGGCCGTATGAATCACTTTCAAGATATAGAAATGCATCTGTTCGAGTTTAGTTTCCACCTGCAAAGGTAGGCCAAAAACGGCAAATGACAAAAAAACTCTCTCCGAAATGGCGCGAATACCGCCCATATTGCTTACCTTTGCTCCACCAATTACGAACTTTAACCTTTTCCTTATGAGTACACTTGTATCGCCCTCCATACTCTCGGCCGACTTCGGCCATCTGGCCGACGACCTGGAGATGATCAACCGCAGCGAGGCCGACTGGCTGCATATCGACGTGATGGACGGAGTCTTCGTGCCCAACATCTCGTTCGGATTCCCTGTGCTGAAGCATGTAGCCCGTCTCTCGCAGAAGCCGCTCGACGTACACCTGATGATTGTCCAGCCCGAGAAGTTCATCCGCGAGTTTCAGGAGCTGGGCGTGGAGCTGATGAATGTCCACTACGAGACCTGCCCCCACCTCCACCGCGTGGTGCAGCAGATTCGCGAGGCCGGTATGCGTCCCGCCGTCACCATCAATCCCGCCACCCCCGTCAGCCTGCTCAAGGACATCGTGTGCGATGTCGATATGGTGCTGGTGATGAGCGTCAACCCCGGCTTCGGTGGACAGAAGTTTCTGGAGCACTCGGTGGAGAAGGTGCGCGAGCTGCGCGACCTACTCGATGCCACCGGTTCGCACGCCCTGATTGAGGTCGATGGCGGTGTGAACCTCCATACCGGTGCCCGCCTGGTAGAGGCCGGTGCCGATGTGCTGGTGGCCGGCAATGCCGTGTTCAACGCACCCCGCCCCGCCGAGGTCATCCGCGCCTGGAAGCGCCTCTGATTTTCATCCCGCCCCTGTCTCCGGGTGCTTTGAAGAAGTACATGCTGTTCTGCCTGCTGGTGTGCCTGACCTGCTCGTTCGCCCTCGCAGGGGAGGGGCACCGGCACGATGACAAGCAACCCACCCTCACGGCAGACGGCCCTTATCTCATCGCCCAACCCGACGGAAAGACTCGTTTCATCGCAGTCGATGCACGCGGCCGATTGACCGATACGCTCTACACCGCGCTGCCCGAAGATTTCTCCTTCCGGGTGACCGACCATCGGGGCCGCCTGGGCTTCGATGTCAAGCTCCACCCCACCCGGCGCCCGGTCGCCGCCTATCGCCAGCCCGACAAGGTCTTTGTCATGTCCGACCCTCACGGCCGGCTGGATTGCGTGGTCAGCCTTCTGCGAGGCAACGGCATCATCGACAAGAAGATGCGCTGGAGCTTCGGGGCCAACCACTTGGTGGTCATTGGCGACATCTTCGACCGCGGCAACGACGTGCCACAGATCTGCGGGCGCTTCTACAAGCTGGCGGAGGAGGCAGCCCGGGCCGGAGGCTGCGTGTCGTTCCTGCTGGGCAACCACGAACCCATGGTCCTGGCCGGCGACATGCGCTACACCAAGCCGAAATATCCGTTGCTGGCCGAGAAGCTGCAGCTGGACTACCCCTCTCTATGGGGCCCCGACAGCGCTCTGGGCCGCTGGCTCGCCACCCGCAACACCCTGATGACCATCGGCCCCGACCTCTATGTACACGCCGGTCTGAGCCGCGAGTTCTACAACCAGAATCTCTCCATCGACACCGTCAACCAGGCCATGAGCCGCGCCCTCTTTCTCACCAAGAAGGAGCGGCGTGCCCTCTCCCCTCTCACTGAGTTCCTCTATGGCAACAGCGGCCCCATCTGGTACCGCGGACTGGTGCGCACCGATGCCAAGTACCGCCCTTTGGCAGCCGACAGCCTCCGCCTCCTGTTGCAGCGCTATGAGGTGAAGCACATCATCGTGGGCCACACCATCTTCAAGGACATCCGCACCTTCTACGGCGGTCAGGTCATCGGCGTCAACGTGGACAACCAGGAGAACCGCGAGAAGCGGCGCGGCCGCGCCCTCCTCATCGAGCAGGGTCGCTACCTGGTTGTAGGCGACAAGGGCGTGCAGCGCACCCTGCATGAGGTGGAATAAATAAGGGGGCGGACGAAGGATAAAGGGGGCGATTTCCGTTAATAAGTCTGTGGAGGAATCAAATTATGTTATAAAACATATTTTTCTGAGCGAATCATTTGCAGATATGCCGGAAAGCCGTACCTTTGCAGTGTGTTTTTCATAGTA
>CAMGAL010000012.1 GCA_946007445.1 uncultured Mediterranea sp. | reverse complement strand
CAGCCCAAGGGATGGCCGGCCAGCCCTGAGGCGGAGCCGTTTTCCGGCTTCAGCACCCGGGCCAATGACTACGGCGAACCGCCGTTCTGAATAACTCAAAAATACAGCAAAGATGCTCTTCGACCTCAACAACGACTACCAGCGCCCCAAGTTCAAGGACTACGTCAACCGGCTCTACAGCGAGCGCTGCGTGGTGGAGGTCAAGAAGAAGCACCCCTCCCGCAGCCTCTCGCAGAACGCCTATCTGCACCTGCTGCTGGGCTACTTCGCCTCGCAGTACGGCTGCTCGCTGGACGAGGCCAAGGTGGACTTCTACAAGCGCCTCTGCAACCGCGACCTCTTCGAGCACGTGGTGACAAACCGGCTGGGCCGCGAGGTGAAGACCCTGCGCAGCAGCACCGCCCTGAGCACCGCCGAGATGTCGCTCTCCATCGAGCGCTTCCGCCACTGGAGCGCCTCCGAGGCAGGCATCTACCTCCCCTCGGCCGACGAGCATCAGATGCTCGTCTACGCCCGTCAGGAGGTGGAGCGCTGCCGGGAGTTCGTGTAAATGGACGAACAAACCAAGAACTAAAAAACGAAAATCATCATGAATAAAGAAAGAGCCACAGAACTGTTGCCCGTCATCCAGGCACTCGCAGAAGGGAAAGAGATTGAGTATTTTCCTCCAAACGAAAACGAATGGGTGACTACTTGCGAAATATTCGACGACCAACTTTTATACCGCGTCAAGCCAGAATCCCCGTATCGCCCGTTCGAAAACAGAGGGGAGATGATGAATGCTATGTTGAGAAGCCCCGTTCCGTTCGGTTGGATAAGATTTGAAAAATCGAAGGCATACGGCCAGATCTTGCATATATCGGACGACTGCATTGTCTGCTCAACCATGACCGGTAGAGTCGTCTATAACTACGAGGAAGCATCCAAATACCTGACATTCCTGGACGGCACACCGTTCGGAGTAAAGAAAGAATGATATGTCTAAGTATATAGGAGAATGTAAGAAATGCTGGTGGTATAAAAATAACATCTGCTATATGCACCGAAATAAGGTATATGAGTATTCTGGTGTCCTGACTATGATAACAGGCAAAAAACAAATAACAGTATATGAAACAAGAACTTACAATTACAGTAGATGTTCCCGAAGGCTACAAGGCCTATTGGGACGGAGAAAAGGTAGTGACCGTGGAGGACGTCAGACTGCCGAAGACGTGGAAGGAGTTTTGC
The DNA here is from genome assembly GCA_946007445.1 of uncultured Mediterranea sp. Lineage (GTDB taxonomy): Bacteria > Bacteroidota > Bacteroidia > Bacteroidales > Bacteroidaceae > Bacteroides. Next base: position 16,118 of record CAMGAL010000012.1, on the reverse strand, counting down.
CAGCAGCACCCGTTAGACCCGGAGCTGAACCACTTCGTAGATGAATCGGGCTGCCACGTGCTGCACCTGCTGCCCGACGAGGCAGGTTCCCGTCAGATTGTTGCGATGACCAAGCTCCTTCAGCTTCGCAACTGCTACCGCCAAGGATGGATCCCCAACTGGAACGCCGAAGAAATCAAATACGTCATTTTCGAAAAGTATGAGGCTTCGTATGAGATAAACGAACAGCGCTTCTTACGCGGATTCCTCGCCTTCCAGTCGAAGGAGATAGCCGAGCTGTTCCTTACCAACTTCCACGAGCTCATCGAGGAGGCCGGCGACCTGATATAGCAACAAGCTACGAACTACCAAACTCAAAAAACAATACCCCACATGAAAGGAAACTATTTTGAAGTCAAAATCAAGCGGGAGAAGGTCACCGAAAGCGGAATGACCATCATCGCCACCGAGTCCTACCTGCTGGACGCTTTCTCCTTCACCGAGGCCGAGGCACGCATCATCGAAGAGCTGGCTCCCTACATCAGCGGGCAGCTCATCATCAAGGGCATCAAGCGGGCCATCTTCGAAGAGGTGTTCACCTCCTACGAAGACGCCGACGACAAGTTCTATAAGTTCAAGCTGCAATACAGCATCTACGACGAACGTCGCGACGTCTACAAGTTCGAGACACACTACATGCTGGTGCAGGCCGCCAGCGTGCGGCTCGCCCTGGAGCGCATCGAAGACGAGATGCGCCACACCATGGTGGACTACGAGGTGAAGCAAGTGGCCGAGACGGAAATACTGAGTGTGTTCCGCTACAAGGACGACGAGGGCATTGCCTTCGCCAGCATCGACGCCGAGACGCCCGCCGTGCGCAAGTTCCTCACCTCCCTGCCCGATGGGATGAAGACCGTCATCACCGTGGCCGGACGGCGCGTCGTGGTGGACAAGACCGGGCGCGACACCAAGGTCATACCCCAGCCAGACGCCACGCCCACGCAGCAGCAGCAGCAGGAGGACGTGCCATGACCACCTACCGCCTGCGCGACTATCAGAGTCAGGCCAGCGACGCTGCCGTGCGCTTCTTCAGCGACACCTCCCGCCGCAACAACGCCATCATGGTGCTGCCCACAGGCAGCGGCAAGAGCCTCGTCATAGCCGACATTGCCGCCCGCCTGGAGGGGCACACCCTGGTCTTCCAGCCCTCCAAGGAGATACTCGAGCAGAACTATCGCAAGCTGTGCTCCTGCGGCGTGATGGATTGCAGCATCTACTCCGCCTCCATGAACCGTAAGGAGGTGAGCCGCATCACCTTCGCCACCATCGGCAGCGTGAAGGCACACCCCGAGCTGTTCAGCCACTTCCAGCACATCATCGTCGATGAGTGCCACCTGGTCAACCCCAAGGAAGGAATGTACAGCGAGTTCTTCGCCGTCGTGCGCTGCAAGGTGCTGGGCCTCACGGCCACACCCTACCGCCTCAGCTCCAGCCGCGACTTCGGATCCATGCTCAAGTTCCTCACCCGCACCCGTCCCCGTGTCTTTACCGAGGTCATCTACCACGTGCAGGTGTCCACGCTGCTCGAGATGGGTTTCCTCGCCCGGCTGCAATACTTCGCCCTCAACCCCCTGGGCTGGAACGAGCTCGACCTGAAGGTCAACACCACCGGAGCCGACTACACCGACAAGTCTGTGCAGGCCCTCTACGACCGCATCGACTTCCGGGCCTACCTGGTCAGCATCGTGCGCCGCCTGCTCTCCCCCAAGAGCGGACGGCCGCGCAACGGCATCCTGGTCTTCACCCGCTTCCTCGACGAGGCCGAGCGGCTCTGCCGGCAGATAGAGGGCTGCGCCATCGTGAGCGGCGAGACTCCCAAGCGCGAGCGCGAGGAGATACTCGCCCGCTTCAAGGCCGGAGACCTCCGCGTGGTAGCTAATGTGGGCGTGCTCACCACCGGATTCGACTACCCCGAGCTGGACACCGTGGTCATGGCCCGCCCCACCATGTCGCTGGCCATGTGGTACCAGATAGTAGGCCGCGCCATCCGCCCGCACCCCACGAAGGAGAGTGGATGGATTGTAGACCTCTGCGGAAACCTCCGCCGATTCGGCGAAGTGTCCGACCTCCGGCTCGAAGACCAAGGCTACGGCAAGTGGGTGGTCACCTCGCGAGGACGGCAGCTCACCAATGTGTACTTTTAGTAGCTACAAGCTACAGGTGCGATGGACCCTTCTGCTACGCTCAGGGTGACTGTTCAATGGAAGAGACCACAGATGTTCACGGATTGATACGGATGGACAAAATAGACCCGCGTCTCATCCGCATCATCCGTGTGAATCCGCGGTTTCTAATAAAGTCTGCGCCGAGAAGCATTCATTCACGAACGCAAGTTATATGCTAATTCCAAGAAAAAGGCAAAAATAGTGAAAGTATGCAAAATAAGCAGCTTCCAAAAAATTCCAATAATTTCCAATAAATAAAAAATGTAAATAACCGTCAACTCAAAACCTCAATATGACATTCGAAGAAATGCTACAGCAGGCCAGCAGCGTCAATACACGCCGACGCCACAAGGACGAGGAGCACCGACTGCAATGCAGCTGCGTCCAATGGTTCCGCCTGCAATACCCCCGGCTGAAGAACCTGCTATTCGCCGTGCCCAACGGAGGCAGCCGCAACAAGGCCGAAGCCGCCCGCATGAAGGACGAGGGAGTGACCGCTGGCGTGGCCGACCTCATCCTGCTCACGCCCAACCGATTTTACGGCGCACTCTGCATCGAGATGAAGGCCACCAAGGGACGACAGAGCGATATGCAGAAGCAGTGGCAGCAAGATGTAGAAGCCAACGGCGGGAAGTACGTCGTGTGCCGCAGCCTCGACGACTTCCGCCGACACGTCAACGAATACCTGGACAAGAAAAACGAGTAACTAAAAGCCATGGAAAAAGGATTTATCAGACTCTCCCGAAAGTTTTTTGAAAACGACATCTGGAAGGTAGCCCGCACTTACAATGAGAGCGAAGCGTGGCTCGACTTGATACAGTCAGCACGATTTGAGGCCTCTGAGCAAACCGCTCGTGTCGGTGGTCGTGACATCACTTGGGGACAGGGACAATATCCTGCATCCGTACGCTATCTGGCCAAACGATGGCACTGGAGCGAGCAGCGCGTCCGCAGCTTCCTGACCAAACTCAAGAAGCGCGGCATGATACGCACCGAGTGCCTGCAAGGCATGAACCTCATCACCCTCGTCAACTACCGGCAGTACAACTGCCCCGACGAACCGCAGCACCCTGCCGACACACCTGCCGGCATACCCGACGCAGAGGAGGAAACAGCAGTGAGCAACACAGTGAGTAACACACTTAAAGACATGATACTCACCGAGTTGCAAGGACTGCTAACACAGCAGGCAACACACCGCCCGCCAGAAACGCCCGATTTTCCCCAAAAAACCGTGGAAACCGCCGATTCCGGCCCAAAAAAGCAACACAGCGGTAACACAAAGAATAAGAAGGGAAAGAATATTATAACTACTGGAGATAATATTATCCTCCAAGAGAAAGAAACTTCTCCTGACGGAGAAGCAAAGAAAGCCGGGCTTTCTTTGACCCCATCCCCCGTGGAGGAGACCGTCGACTTCGACAGCCTGCAAGCCTACTTCAACCGCGAGTTCGCCGGCCGGCTCTCCGCCGTGCGCACCATAACCGAGAGTCGCCGCCGCGCTGTGAAGGCCCGCGTGGCCCAGTACGGCAAGGAGGCCGTCATACAGGTATTCCGGCTCGTCAGCGAGTCGCCCTTCCTGCTCGGTAGCAACGATCGCGGATGGCGTGCTGACTTCGACTGGATATTCAAGCAACAGAACTTCACCAAAATACTGGAAGGAAACTACAATCATGAACCATCAACTCATCCTGCGGCCGGCCGAAGAGAGTCGGTTAGCCGCCTTAAAGAGCTCGCTGCCCGCATACTGCAAGACGCTTGCCCCCAGGGAGATTAGTCAAGTATTCGACAGCCCCGAGCCACAGCTCTCCGTCATCAGCCGTCGATTGGGCGAGACAGGCGCCCGGGCCGTCGTAGTGTATCTGCTCTCCGAAGCCCTGGAGTTCTTCAACGTCCGCGACACGATGAACGACACCCAGGTGGCTGTCACCGTAGACCTCATCCTCGAGGAGTACCCCTACCTGAAGACCGACGACCTCAAGCTCTGCTTCCGCCGCGCCATGAAGCTGCGCTACGGCGAGCTCTACAACCGCATCGACGGCCAGGTCGTTCTGGGCTGGCTCATGCGCTACGTCAAGGAGCGATGCGCCGAAGCCGACCGCCTGAACTACAACGAGCACAAACGCCACCTCGCCCAACAGGCACAGCCCACCGAAGGACTCTTCTACGAGGAGTACCGCAGCCGCCTCGCCAAGCAGGCCGCCAGCGGCGATGCCGAAGCCGCCCGCCGGCTCGAACTCAGCGACAGCGTATCGCGGATGCTCCGCGCCTACCAGCACCCCAAACCCTCCGTCCATGGCCAAGAAACGAACGACCCCCGCAGCCAGTCGCCCCATCACCGTCCGCGTGCGGTGTGACGACTGTCTCTACGCCTCCGACCCCGGCGACAACTCCGCCTACTGCGCCGTCAAGCAGCACCGCGTCTGCGCCTGCCGGCGGTACGGACGGCTGTGCGCCGGCTACCAGCCACGAGCTACCAGTGATCTCAAAAACTCATCAACTCAAAAACTCAAAAACTAAAAAACTCCCATGATACCACCCATTGTAGGCCAGTACCGCTACCACGTACAAGGCCGTCACTTCCGCATCTACCGCATCACCCGATGCACCGCCTCAGGTCACGGACAATACATCGAAGAAAACCCCGTTCCCGACGAACCCTTCTGCCTCACCGAGGAGGAAGCACGCCGTCGCGTCTATCAGCTCAACGGATGGGGACAACCGGCGCCCAAGCGGACAATGATACATTGACTACTTATCACGTAAATAAAAACAGAATGGAAACGAAAACATTGACCGTATCAGAAGAAAAGATACGCGAGGCCATGAGCCGTGCGCAGTCGAAAGAAGCTAAGGAGATATTACAGGCTCTTTTCCCTGACGTTAAGAAGAAACCAACGCTGGATGACTACACCAGCATCACCAGCTACGAAGATGCTTGCGAGGCACTTGGGGAATACCCGGTATTTTCGCCTAACTATGTAAGGGGTCTGGGCGGGAAAGAAGATGAAGTGGAATACTGCATATATGGCCGTGAAAAGGGAAACACCCAATGGCGAATAATGGTAGACATATTGCCTCGCCACATCATTGCACTAATGAAGCTGGAGACTATCAGTCGCGCCCTGTGGGGATTTGATTGGGAGCCAAAGCCCGATGCAGAAGGAGACAAGATGTTCTACTGGCCATGGTTTGCCCTGTATACAAAGGATGAAATCCGTGATATAGACGATACGAAGAAAGGTGCTCTTTTGTCCGCTCATGCGAATCATGGCGCGGATGCGGTTTTTGGGTGTCTGGCTGATGTTTCTTGCTCCTTGTTTGCGTGTGCGTACTTTGGGATCCGCTTATGTCAAGAAACAGAAGAAAAGGCACGCTATTTAGGTTCCTGCCACTTCGTGAAACTGTGGGCTGAATACCTGCAATTCAACTTTGAGACAGGTGACTTTATTGCCCAAGTATAAAATCTCTCTATAAACTCAAAAACCAATCCCCATGTCAACCACCCAAACGAAAGCCGCGGAAGACCCGTTCCTCCCCATCACTATACGCCGGGGCGAGATTACAGAAAAGATGTTCCCCACCAAGCAGGCAGCCCTGAAGCTACACCGCTCGGCAGGATGGTTGAGCGACATGTCTGCCCGAGGCTACATCCGCCGGTACCGCTACGAAGGCGAGATGCGGACCTGCTACTACCGCGAAAGCGAACTCAACAGCTTCTACCGCCAGCGCTGCCTCAGCAGCGACTTCGATGCGGATGGAGGCAACGTATCTACCATCGAAGTTAAGGATTACAGAGACAAGAAGCGAGTGAAGGAAGAGCTCATCTTCAGCAAAAAGCGTATGGAGGAGTTAATCGACAAGCTCACCTCACTCTTCATTGAGAAGCAGGAGTATGAACGGGCAAGCATAGAATACGCCAACGAGACCGTCCGCTACAAGCGCCTGGAGGACGAGCTGCGAGCCATCAATGCGCACAAGTAGCTACAGTGTAGGGGCGGGCCTATGTGCCCGCCCTGAATACATACACTCGGCATGACCCTCAAAAACTTATCAACTCAAAAAACTCAGAAACACAATGCCCATCACACCATCCCTCCTGCACAGCGTGCGCGAGCTCCAGGAGAAATTCACGCCCTCAGAGGCCGAGCGCATAGCCTACATCCCCATCGTCATGGAGCGCCTCTGCTTCGAGTACGCCGAGCGCTTCTGCCGCCTGGCCGCCCAGTACAAGCAGCCTCTCGTCCGCCAGTGTCGCACCATCCGCGACAACATCCGCGCCTTCGAAGCCAAAAACCGGAAGTTTATATCCTCGTCCACCATAGACAAGCTCGATAGAATCACCGCCGACTTCTTCCGAAACACCGAGTTCGACACCCAGCGCCTCTACTGGGCCATCAACCTACAGCTCAAGAAGAAGTACGCCTGCCTCACCAACGTGCAATACCTGCTGCTCAGCGAGGCCATCTGCTGCATCGTGCTGGGCCACTACGTCTTCCGCTTCAAGAAGGCCTCCGACGCCGAGGCGGCCAAGCGGCTCGGAATGTCCGGACTCGACACCATCGACCGCGAGTTCCGCAACGTCCTCTCCATCCTCTTCGACTACTGCGGCGACTACAACCTCCGAGGCAATGCCATGGTCAGCACCGGCCTGCGCATCATCGCCCACTGGGCCAACGCCCTCAAGTTCTAAGCGCTTGGATAAATATATGGGAAAGCGTCACTTCTTCTTCGATCGGTACGGGGTAACGCTTTGCATACCGTCAATATGCTCGAATAATTGAGGTTCTACATTGGCTCCCATAGGGTCCAGAATGAAATCTACACCCTCTCTTCTGGCCAGTTTTGATGCAGGCACAAAGTCTGAATCTCCCGAAAACAACACTATCGTATCTACGAACCTTTTCAAGGCAAGCGATGATATGTCGGTTCCAATCTTCATGTCTATACCTTTCTGTTTCACGTCGAGGTAAACGTCTCCTTCAACCAACTCGCTTATACTCTTCTTCCCAGACAGAAGGTCTTTGACGGTATTTGGGCGTATCATCCAGTTGTGATTGTCTTTCAGGTTACCCATTCTTAAAGCGACCTTTCGTTTCTTTTTGAGCGCATTGATTAGCTCGGTCTTGAATTTATATTCTTCGGTTTTGCTGAAATCAATAGCTCGTTTTGATACTGGGTTGTGAGCTTTCTTATCGAGCGGGTAGCAGTCGTAGTAGAATATCCTGTATAGCGTATTCTTGCTTCCTACATGCTTCATGGCCATTGTATAAAGGTTTTCAGCCACTACTTCCCCTGACTTTTTCTTATCTTTGTTATACAGCGCGTTGAACCGTTTGATGAAGAATCCGCCATCAATCAGAATGGCGACCTTGACTGGAGGGAAATTATTCTCTTTATTCATATGGAAGTTAATTATAAAAAAAGCCCAAGGTTCGGCACATCCATTATTCGACAAGCGACTTTTGACAGCGCTTTCGGATGTGCTTAGCCGTGAGCATAATTCTGAAGCAAAGGTAGAGGTTTATTTCGAATCGGCAAACTCATGAGATGAAATTTATCAGGATTATGTTGTATAACATAAGTATCAGGGCGTCTCATTGCACAATGTGGCGAAATCGCAACAACAGTACGCCGACGAGTTGCTACATTTGTAGCCAGTGGAAGTATTGCTCAACATAGCAAAGAAGTCCGTACTGGAAGAGATTTACAGACTGACGGGTTACACCGGACTCAAGGCCGGTGACATCAGTCATGTCTCTTCCTCGTCGGACGACGAAGCACTGCTTTCCGGCTACCTCGACGAAGCCATCTCGCAGCTCGGCGACATCCTCGACCGCACAGGCTATGTGTCTGAGACAACCGACACGACCACCCAAGAGATAACGTACGTCGTTACCCTGAACCTGCCATCCAACTGGAAGCAGGAGCTGAAATCGTCGCTCACCAAGGCCTGCACCCAGCTGCTCTACAACTACGTATGCAAGCAGTGGTTCGCCCTCACCAAGCGCGAGGACGTGACGCACTACACCGAGCTGTGCCAATCCACGGCAGTCGTTATACGCAGGCTGCTGTGCGAGCGAATCAACACCAGGCGAAAATAAACCATTAACACTTAAAACAGAACGAATATGGAAGGAAGCAAAACACTTACTCTCGAACTTACCACCAAAGACTTGTTCGCTCAGATGAAAGACCAGAGCTACCTCATCGGAGAATCTCTGAAAAGCAATCCGCAAGTTATGGAGCTGGCCGCCAAGATTCAGGCGTCCGACGACGATGACGTCACCCTGCAAGACTTCGCACAAGCCGGAGGAACCAAGCTGGGCAACATCCTCAGCCGTGTGCTCGGGAAGACCAGCTACAAATGGCAGGAAGCCCAAGAAGGCGATCAGAAAGTGAAGAAACTCATCTTCACCACCAACGCCGTAGCCAACTTCATGGACTCCCAGAAGGAAACCCTCAAGGACTCCATGCTCAATTACCTGTCCGTCTACATCCTCTCCAAGTGGCTCAACCTCATCAAGCCCGACGAGTCGGCCCGATTCGAAGCCATGCTCAAGGAACTGGAGGAGGATATGCGTCAGCTCGGAGCGCAGCGAGACAAACCCAAACGCTCCTGACACTAACCATACACGGCCATGTATCAGAAAGACCCCATAGTGGCATATCTCAACCTCAAGGAGTTGTTCTACGACGTGAGGATGCGTCTCTACCACCTCGGCGAGATGCTCAAACGCAAAGACCCCGACCTGGCCGGCATACAAGCCGGCGAGGACGAGGACAGCGAAATCCTCATGCCCTTTGTAGAGACCGCCATCAACCGCGTCAAGCAGGCCATGCTCAAGCGGGTAGGCGATATGGAGGTCAACCTGTCGTACGGATGCGAGGAGGTACAGATATTCCTCTACCCATACAACCGCATCCCGCAGGTGGATGCCTACAAGGTGGCGGATATGCTGCGCAAGTCCATCCACGACTACGTCGTCAACCTCTGCATGGCTGAGTTCCTCACCGTGGTGTCGCCACAGCACGCCGTTCCCTTCCTCCAGAAGGACGAATCCCTGCTCTACGAAGTCACCAAATGCACCGCCTGCATCAGCGGACTCGTCAGACGACGACCCACCAACCTGGCAGGCATCTAAAACCCCTCACAGCATGGAAACGGTAAAGGTAACACTCTCCGGCATAGACCGCAGCCTCGACGACGGCCTTGCGCCGGACGGCTCCTGCATGGAGCTCATCAACGCCCGCATCAAGAACGGGTCGGTCGAGCCGGTGGGAGAACCCATACAGATAGCCGGATTCCCGGCCACGGTGGATAAGCTCTTCTTCCACTCCCTGGCGCAGCGCATCATCGCCCGCTACACGGACGGAAGCCTGCATAGCTACCTGTGGGACTACACACACGAGGAACCGCTGTCCGACGACCTGACGGGGACGCAGCGCGTGGAGTTCGTGGGCAACATGGCCGTCTTCTTCCTCCCCGACGGGATGCGATACGCCCTCTTCAACGGCACCTCCTATCAGTACCTGGGTTCTCTGCCCGAACTCCCGCAGGTCTCCATCACCATGGAGGCCAAGGCAGAATATGACGACAGTGGAACCATCTACTCCAGCAAGGACTACACCAAATGTACCGAAGAGGAGTTCCGGGAAACATCCATCTACAACCTCGTAGGGCATCATGACAAGTGCATCGCTAACCTCAACAAGGAGGGCTACTTCTTCGGCGACCTATTCATCTGCTACGCCTACCGCCTCTTCGACGGCAGTCACACACGCATCTCACCAATCCGACACCTCATCTCCAACATCGAATGTAGCGTGAAGCTCAACATCGGAGGTGACGACGTCATCAACTACCTGCATAAAGGAAACGAAATCAGCTCATCCATGGTATTCTCCACACGGGTAATTGCCTACGCCTTCGGCAGCAAACCCGTCATCAAGGTCAGCCCCTCGGGACTCGAAGCGTGGCGAAACGTCATCATGGGCATCGACTTCTATGTAGCCGCCATCCGCAAGTTCCAGAAGAAGGAGGTGCGGCTCAACGAAGAGAATGCCGCCTACAAGGATTACCGATACTACAAGTACAAGCGCTCCATCAACAGCGACAAGGAGGCCGACGAGGCTTTCCGCAACCTAGCCGTGTTCCGGCGCTTTGCCGAGTACGACCTGGACGGAAACGAGGTGTTCCGACTGGAGGAACCATCCGAAGACAACCTGCAAGTGCAGGAAGCCCTCGACTTCTCGCAGGTGGAGAGCGCCATCACCGCCTCGGATCTCAGCTACGTCTACAACAGCCGCCTCCACTTGGTCGGCATCCGTCAGAAGTACGTAGGGCCCGACAAGACCCTCTGCAACTTCAACGCCATAGACACCCTGCTGCCCGTCGACATAGCCGTAGAGATAGAGTCGGAGTATGGCAACGTGGTGGCGCATACGGCCACCACCTCACCCGCCACACTCAGCGACTCCTTCCTTTCCTATCCAGACACCGGAGCCGTCCGAATGGGCATCTACTACCAAGGCTACTCCAAGAGCGCACCTGTCCAGATGAAGAAGCACCCCACACTGCCCATAGCATATCACCTGGCGGGGGCGTCCGAGAGTCTAAGGGCAGTCACCGCACCATCAGGAGCCACATACGTCACCTGCTACCTCATTGCCGAATGGCCCTACGAGGTGATCGGCGGCTATAATACTCATTACCTGCCTGCGGAGAACAACCCCTTCCACGAGAGGCCCAACGTGCTGAAGGTATCATCCGTGAGCAACCCCATGACCTTCCCCGCCGCACAGACCTACCGGCCCTGTACAGGCGAGATAGTTGGCATGTGCTCCAACACCACGGCCCTCTCGCAGGGACAGTACGGCCAGCATCCGCTCTACGTCTTTGCCAAAGACGGCGTGTTCGCCATGACCACCGACACCACGGGACGCCTGGCCTACGCCACGCATACGCCCGTCAGCCGCGACGTATGCACCTCGCCCGGATCCATCCGAGGCACCGACCGCAGCGTGCTCTTCGCCACCCAGCGCGGACTCATGGAGATTGCGGGCACGCAGGTGCGCTGCCTGTCCGAAGCCATGGACGGATTCCTCCCTTCCTGCCTCGACTCATCGCCCATCTTCGCCAAGGTGGCCGGCGTGGCCGGGCTGCAAGGAGCCCTCTCCACCACCGAGTTCCGCACCTACATCGAGGGAGCCAACGTAGGCTATGAGTATGCGGCCAACGAGGTCATCGTCGCCAACCCCTCCTACGACTACGCCTACGTGCTCAGCCTGGACTCCATGGCCTGGCGCAAGGCTTCGATACGCATCCTCTCCTTCACCAACCATTACCCCGAGCTCTATGCCCTCATACCGCATACGGCAGGCGAAGAAAAGACACGTCTGCTCTGCCGCATCCACAACCCCCATCGCACCGTAGCCAAGATGCTGCTCCTCACGCGACCCATCAAGTTGGGCAGCCAGACGCACAAGCGCGTTCTTCAGACCGCTCTCCGCGGCATCGTGCGACGGGCCATGTCAGACCTTTATTTCCGAGGCGAGCCCATCCTCTTCCGAGGCGAAGAGCTCAACCTCTTCTCCGACGTAGGCCTATACATCCTGGGCAGCAACGACGCCGAGCACTTCGAACTCATCAGCGGCAAGGAGGCCATCACCGACCTGCGCGACCTCGTCACCAAGATGAACAAGTCACGCGCATACAAGTACTTCGCCGTAGCACTGGCAGGAGGAGTGCGCACCGACGTGTCGCTCAACTATATCGAGTTCCTGGCCGACACCGCTTTCACCAACCGGCTGCGATGATGCCCGCCGAATTTTTAATTTTTAATTTTTAATTGTAAATTCGCAATATGCCTAACAGATACCTCAACCGAAACGTCCGCGGAGTTCGCAAGCGCCCACTGCGCGACAACGAGAACAGCACACGAAGCCGCGCCGACCTCGAGCTGCTCGAGGAGTTCGCACGATGCTGGTACTCCCTCGAGACCGTGCGGCGAAACATGGAACGAAATGCCATGTACGCCTGGGGCGACCAGTGGGGCGACTACGTCACCGACCCCAATACCGGCGAGCGAATCACCGAACGAGAGCTTATCCTGCGCGAGGGGAAGGTGCCGCTCAAGAACAACATGATAGCCCCCATCCTAAAGAACATCGAAGGGCAGTTCCGCACCAATACCAACAAGTCCGTGTGTAGCGTGCGCGACCAGCGCGAAGCCAAGATCGGAGAGATGATGAGCGTCGCCGTGGAGTACGTCAACGACATCAACGACACCATCGAACTCGACGCCGAATGCCTCAAACTGCTCATGTGCGGAGGCGTCGTGGCGCAGCGCGTAGAGTACGGATGGAACGAGGCACGACGGCTTAACGACGTCTGGATATACAGCTGCAACCCCGCCCGAATCTTCTTCAACACCGACACCGAAGACGTACGGGCATGGGACGTGAACATCATCGGCGAACTCTTCGACATGCCCCGACAGCAGGTAGTCTCCCTCTTCGCACACAGCGAGTCAGACAGGCAATACATCGAGTCCATCTACCCCGTCGATGGCAACTACATCGACAGCTACGGACTCACCGACCGCGAACGGAAGTACGCCGCCTTCTCCACCACCTCGCGCCCCAATCTCTGCCGCGTCATCCTCGGATGGAGGCTGGAGCCCCGGCCCGACTACTTCTGCCACGACCTGCTGCGAGGCACCTACTACTGGATAGGACGCGAAGAACTGCCCGACATCATCCGGGAGAACGACCGCCGACAGGAGGAAGCCCTCAGCGCCGGAGTACTGCCCGAAGACGTGCTGCCCATCGAATACGAGTTCGGCTACGAACGCTACTGGTACTACCGCTACATGAGCCCCCACGGCGACATCCTGCAAGAAGGACGCAGCCCCTACTGGCACGGCGAGCACAACTACGTCCTGCTGGTACACCAGCTCATACAAGGCACCGCCGTGCCCTTCGTCAACGACTTCATCGACCAGCAGCGGGCCATCAACCGCACCATGATGCTCATCGACTTCATCCGAAGCGCCTCCAGCAAGGGACTCCTGCTGGTGGACGAAACCGCCTTCACTGAGATGACCCGCGAAGACATCGTCGACCAATACGTGCGCTATAACGGCGTGCTCTTCTGCACCCTCAAGCAGGGCAAACGCATACAGGACGTGGTCACGCAGCTCAACGGACACGGAGCCATACAGGGCGACTACGAACTGCTCAAGCTCCAGCTCTAGCTCAGCCACGACATCTCAGGCGTAGACTCCGCGATGCTGGGCGAGCCGGCCGCATCCGGCACGGCAGCCAGCCTCTACGCGCAGCAGGTGCAGAACTCCTCGCTCAATCTCAAGAGCCTCTTCGGAGCCTTCTCCTCCTTCCTGCGACGACGCGACACCAAGTCCATGAAGACCATCCAGCAGTACTACAACTCGCGCCGATACCTCGACCTGGCCGGCAGCGACTACTCCGCCGAGTCACGGCTCTACGACCCCGAGAAGGTGCAGGCCTGCGAGATAGACCTCAAGGTGACCGAAGGCAGCAACTCCCCCTCCTACCAGATGGCCGTCAACGACTTCCTCATGCAGCTGCTCGACAAGCAGCTCATCGACGTCAAGATGTTCCTCGAAAACTGTTCACTGCCCTTCGCCACACGCATCCTCGAAAGCATCAAGCTCCGCGAGAAGCAGGCGCAGGAACAACAGGCACAGATGGCCCTATCGCCCGACATGATGCAGCAAATTCCTGGAGCCGGAAGCCCGCTCCGACAACAGATGAACAACGACGCATTGGCCTCACCGCAAGACGGAATACCGATGAGGGCGTAATGAGGAGAATAAGGATTCAGATGTGTGCGGCCTGATTGATGTGCATGATGGCCTTCTCTATCATCAGCGACTGGGCGGAGCGCTCGGCTTCGCCTGCTTCGCCCGGCTCGGAGGAGCTGCGGATGAAGTCGTTGATGGCGCGGATGACGCCGGTCACCTTGCCGAGGTCGTCTTCGCTCTTGAGCAGATCCAGGGCTTTGGCAATGGCGGTGTCGGCCAGGAGGTCCATCTTCTTATACTTATCGCGCAGGAAGTCGGCCTTGAGCTTGGCGACGTTCTGCTCCACCTGACGGCCAATGGCGAGTATCTGCTGGTCATCGGCGAGCTTCTTTCCGTAGCGGGCGTTCCAGCTCTCGAGCGTGGGGCGTGCGATGCCGGTCTCTTTGGAGGTCTGATAGTAGTTGTAGTTGTTGTCGGCCAGCAGTCGGACGGCTTCCAATTTCTGTTCATTCGTGTAGGCTCCACGCTTCCTTTTCGTGTCATTTTCAGTTACTTTGGCCATTTGCTTGATAAATAAAAAAGTAAACTTAAAGTGATTAGTTAGATATTTTGCAAAAATAATTGTAAGTCTGCATATTTAAGTTGTGAAATCGCAATTAAGGCGACCGGAAATTTCGCTTTATTTGCGCTAAGAATCATCAACTTAAATAACGCAGAAGGATATGAGTATATTAGGAGCCATCGGACTGGGCACCTCGCTCCTGGGAGGGGTGACGGGGGCCGTCAGTGCGTCGAAGGCACGACGTGAGCAGCAGCGTCAGATCAAGGAGCAGAAGGCAGCCAGGCAAGGCTGGTTCAACCGAAACTACTATCAGAACTACCTGGACAGTACGGAGGCGCAGAGCGCGATGACGCGGCTGCGCGACACCCTGCGCCGACGGGGCGAGGAGAACCGGGCGGCGGCGGCCATCGCGGGGGCTACGGAGGAGGCGGCTGTGGCGCAGCAGGCGAATGACAGCGAGGCCGTAGCGCAAGCGATGCAGGGTCTGGCCGAGAAAGGTGATGCCATCAAGCGGCAGACGGACGCGCAGTATATGGGCTATCAGAGTGACATTGACAACCAGCAGATGCAGCAGTTGCAGCTGGACGAGCAGGGAGGCCATCAGTTGCTGGGCAACTCGGTGGGGCTGCTTGGCTCGGCGCTCTCTATGTTCGACAAGGATAAGAAGTAAGGAGGTGGCGGTATGAGTTGGATATTGGATGACTTGGCCACGACCAAGCGGTTCAACGGGCCGAAGGTGGAGCCTTCCAGGACTGAAGACTTGACGAATGCGACCGCGACTGTGCCGACTAACCAGCCTGTGTATGCCGAACAGCCGACCCCTGCCAAGGCGGAGCAGCCGGCTGCAACGGATGATGCCTCGAAGCAGCAGCCTGCTACCGACTGGGAGAAGCTCATCAAGGAGCATGGCTATGTGGGTGCCTTCGAGAAGATGTACCCCAAGACGGACTACACGGAAGACATCCGCCGGCAGGAACGGAAGCGGCAGATGGACCTCATCGCGCAGATGGCTCAGGTGGGCATGCAGACGGCAGCGGCCGGCATGGGGGCACGACGCTTCACGCCCATCACATCCAACCGGCAGGCCATCGACGACCGAATCGAGAAGCTGCGCGAGGCGCAGAAGCTGGCCGACCAGCGGTATGGCGCCTCCCTGCTGCAAACGGCCATGCAGGAGTATCGCGAGCAGCAGCAGCGGGAGGAACGGCAGGCGGCACAGGCCAGAGAGGACGAGCGATGGAATAAGACGTTCGACTTCAACAAGCAGAAATATAACGAGGAGCTGGAGTATAAGCGGGAAAAGGCCGAGGAAGCAAAGGAGTACAAGATGAAGACGTACGAGCTGAACAAGAAACGGCTGGATATACAGGCTCAGCGGCTGGCAGGCAGCCAGCAGGGCAAGGACAAGGTGGTGACAAGTGCTTACGGCAATAACGGCGAAATCTATACGCGCAACAGCGACTTGAGCGACTTCGAGGCGAAGCAGATTGCGCAGGCTGTGTTCGACGAACAGGAACTGGCTATGTTCGCCACCTACGAAGTGGACCCCAAAGGACAGCCCAAGCC
>CAMGAL010000011.1 GCA_946007445.1 uncultured Mediterranea sp. | reverse complement strand
CCTCTGGGGCCCTGTTTGCACTGTCGGGCTTTGTCTCCGGCGTGGTCTCGCCGATGACTACCGGCACGCCCGGCTTGATGATGCCCGCCTTTTCAGCTGCAATGGCCGCCAAGGTATGCCCCAAGAACTGGGTATGGGCGAAGCTGATGTGGGTGATGAGGCTCAGCTCCGGATGGATGATGTTGGTACAGTCCAGCCTGCCGCCCAACCCCACTTCGATGACGGCCACATCGACCTGCCGGTCGGCAAAGTAGCAGAAGGCCACGGCGGTGGTCAGCTCGAAGAAGGAGGGGTGCAACGGCTCGAAGAAGGCCCGCTCGCGCTCCACAAACTCTACCACATACGCTTGCTCGATGGGCACTCCGTCTACGCGGATGCGCTCGCTGAAGTCCACCAGATGGGGCGATGTATAGAGGCCTACCCGATAGCCGGCCTGCTGGAGGATGGCTGCCAAGGAGTGGGAACAGGAACCCTTGCCGTTGGTGCCCGCCACGTGGATGGTGCGGAACCGGCGGTGGGGATGGCCGAAGTGCTCGTCGAGCGTCAAGGTGTTCTGCAATCCTTCTTTGTAGGCCGCTCCGCCTACTTGCTGAAACAGGGGAGCGCTGGTATATAAGTAGTCTAAAGTTTCCTGATAGTTCATCGTTTCATTTATTTAACGGGAAACGGCCACCGTTCCTCGCTCTTTTTTGTTACTTTTAAGGCAGCAAAGTTAATGCAAACATTCGATTAACCGCGCACACAACGGAGTTATTAACGTATAAAATCTAACGGTATGGGAACAAAGAAGCATTTTGTGCTGGATACCAACGTCATCTTGCACGACTACAACTGTCTGAAGAATTTTCAAGAGAACGACATCTACCTGCCGATTGTGGTCCTGGAGGAACTGGACAAGTTCAAGAAGGGCAACGAACAGATTCATTTCAATGCCCGTGAGTTTGTCCGTTCGCTGGACGAAATCACCGGCGACGACCTCTTCACCCGCGGGGCTTCGTTGGGTCAGGGCATGGGCCGGCTGTTTGTCGTGACCGGCCCGGTGGAGGCTCCCCGCGTGTGGGCTACCTTCTCCGAGAAGAGTCCCGACCATCAGATACTGGCTGTCACCGATTGGCTGACTCGGCGCGATGCGCAGGTGAAGACCATCCTGGTGACCAAGGATGTCAATCTGCGCATGAAGGCCCGCTCCATCGGCCTGCTGTGCGAGGACTACATCACGGACAAGGTCATCAATGCCGATGTGTTCGACAAGTCCAACGAGGTGTTCGAAGGCATCGAGCCGTCGCTCATCGACCGTATCTATGCCGAGCGCGAAGGGGTGGACATTGACCAGCTGGAGTTCCGTCAGCTCATCCATCCCAACGACTGCTTTGTGCTGAAGAGCGACCGCAATAGTGTCTTGGCCCGTTACAATCCCTTTGCTCACGTTGTGCAGCGGGTGCGCAAAGCCAAGTGTTACGGCATCGAGCCCCGCAATGCCGAGCAGAGCTTTGCCCTCGATGTGTTGAGCGACCCCGATGTGAAGCTGGTGGCCGTCACCGGCAAGGCCGGCACAGGTAAGACCCTCCTGGCACTGGCCGCTGCCTTGGCCCAGCTCAATACCTACAAGCAGATACTGCTGGCCCGTCCCATCGTGGCGCTCTCCAACAAGGATATCGGCTTCCTGCCCGGTGATGCCAACGAGAAGGTGGCTCCCTATATGCAGCCCCTGTTCGACAACTTGAACGTCATCAAGCATCAGTTTGCCCCCAGCTCTACGGAGGTGAAGCGGCTGGACGACATGCAGAAGAGCGGACAGCTCGTCATCGAGGCCCTGGCCTTCATCCGTGGCCGCAGCCTGAGCGAAACCTACTGCATTGTCGATGAGGCTCAGAACCTCACACCCCATGAAATCAAGACCATCATCACCCGTGCCGGCGAGGGCACCAAGATGGTATTCACGGGAGACATCCAGCAGATTGACCAGCCCTATCTGGACTCGCAGTCCAACGGCCTTGTCTATATGATTGACCGTATGCGCGACCAGTCGCTCTTTGCCCACATCAATTTGGTGAAGGGGGAGCGCAGCGAACTGAGCGAATTGGCCAGCAACCTGATGTAGTGTCTGTATAGGGTATAAACAGCGGCGAGGCACGAAAAAATGAATTTCCGCGCCTCGCCGTTATTGATCCAACAGCTGTTATTCAAACAGATTCTTGAACTTCTTGAAAATCGACTCCTTGGCTGTAGGATTGGGGCGGAAGTTGTCACTCTTCTCCATCTCCTCCAGACTCTTTTTCTCGTCCTTGCTCAACGTCTCGGGCACATAGATGCTGACATTCACCAGCAAGTCACCTGTACCGTAGCCGTTCACATTGGGCAGGCCCTTGTTGCGCAGGCGCAGCACCTTGCCCGGCTGGGTGCCCGGCTCAATCTTGACCTTCACCTTGCCGTCCACGGTCGGAATCTCCACCGCACCTCCCAGGGCTGCGGTCGGGAAACTCAGCAGCAAGTTGTATATCAAGTCGCTCTCGTCGCGAATCAGCTCCTTGTCCGGCTCCTCTTCGATGAGTATCAGCAGGTCGCCCGGCACTCCGTTGTGCTTGCCGGCATTGCCCTTGCCGCTCATGGAGAGCTGCATACCGTCGGCCACACCAGCCGGTATCTTCACCGTCACGACCTCTTCGCCATAGACGATGCCTTCGCCGCCGCACTCCTTACACTTGTTCTTGATCACCTTTCCTTCACCACCACAGGTGGGACAGGTGGTACGCGTCTGCATGGTGCCCAGGATGGTCTGCTGGTTGCGTATCACGCTACCGCTGCCCTTACAGGTCGGGCAGGTCTCTGTGCCGCCCGAGCCTTCGGCACCCGTGCCGTGACAGTGCGAGCAGGGTACATATTTCTTCAGCTTGAATTTCTTCTCCACGCCTGTGGAGATATCCTTGAGGTTCAGCTTCACCTTGACGCGCAAGTCTGCACCTCTGAACCGACGCTGCTGGGCACTGCCACCGCCATAGCCGAAGCCTCCGCCAAATCCTCCATGTCCGCCGAAGATGTCGCCGAACATCGAGAAGATGTCGTCCATCGACATGCCTGCGCCACCGAATCCGGCACCGAACGGACCGCCATTGCCGGCGGCACCACTCATGCCGGCGTGTCCGAACTGGTCGTAGCGGGCCCGCTTGTCCGGGTTGCTCAGCACGTCGTAGGCCTCTGCAGCCTCCTTGAACTTCTCTTCAGCCTCCTTGTCGCCCGGGTTCTTGTCCGGGTGATACTGGATGGCCTTCTTGCGGTAGGCCTTCTTTATCTCGTCGGCCGAGGCGTTTTTCTCCACGCCCAGCACCTCATAATAGTCTCTTTTCTCCATAGCTCTACTCCTTCCTTATTCGCCGACCACCACTTTGGCGTGGCGGATCACTTTCTCGTTCAGTGTGTAGCCCGTCTGTACGCAGTCGAGGATTTTGCCCTTCAGCTCCTCCTGCGGGGCGGGGATGACGGCTATGGCCTCGTGGTAGTCCGTGTCGAGCGGTTTCTCCTTCGTCTCTATCACCTTCACGCCGTTCTGTCCCAGCACGTTGAGGAATTTGGTGAAGATCAGCTCCACGCCTTCGCGCACGGCAGCCACGTCTTCTGCTTTCTCCATGGTCTTCAGCGCACGTTCCAGGTCATCTACGATGGGCAGGATGCTGCTGATGCACTTTTCGCCACCGTTCAGTATCAGTTCGGCTTTCTCCTTGAGGGTGCGCTTGCGGTAGTTGTCAAACTCGGCCGACAGGCGCAGATATTTGTCGTTCAGGGCTTCCACCTCCTGACGGGCCTTCTCCAGTTCCTGGGCTTGCTGTTCCTCGGCCGTAGGTTGCGCCTGCTCATCGGCAGCAACCGTCTCCTGCTCGGCAGCCTCTTGGGCCTGTTCGTTCAGTGTCTCTTCCTGCTTCAACTCTTCCTTGGTTTCTTGATCTTTCTGACTCATATCGTTTGTTTTTTTGATATACATACGGATTATTACCCTTCTGTCAGCAAACTCTTTGCCAAATTGGCTGATTTTGCCATTCTGACTGCCAATGACGTTGGCTTCTGTCAATGTGGCGCATCACTCCCTGCCAGTAGAAGGCACTTTTGTCAGTGTCTCGCACGCTACATGGGGATATCTTCATTCCGCACCAACTCCTTACCATGGACTCAGAGCCTCCTGGATGGTGCGTTGAAAATGGGTGATTTTGCTACCCAAAAAAGGGCGGACCTGCGAGTCCGCCCTACGTATAAGGGGTATGTGTGATTATGTCGGGATGACAATAGATTGAACGTTTGATCGGATGGACTCTGACGTAGTTCCCGTCATTCGCCAATAAGCTCCATGCCACGCTGGATGGCCTCCTGATTCATGGGGATGAGGTGGTGGTGGCGTTCGGGCAGGGTCTTCTTCAGACCCCGGATGACGCTCTCCAACGATACGAGGGGCTTGATCTTGAGCAGTCCACCCAATACAATCATGTTGAAAGCCTTGGGATTGTTCATTTCGCCGGCGGCATCCATGGCATCGATGCGGTATATCTTTACATCTTGGCGCGTGGGCGGATGGATGATGCCATAGCCGTCGTAGATGATGACTCCGCCGGGCTTGACGCGGCTCTCGAACTTCTCCAACGAGGGTTGGTTGAGTATGATGGCGGTGTCGTAGCGGCTCAGGATGGGGGAGGAAATCTTCTCGTCGCTGATGATGACCGTGACGTTGGCCGTGCCGCCGCGCTGTTCGGGGCCGTAGGCGGGCATCCAGGTCACCTCTTTGCCCTCCATCAGTCCGGAGTAGGCCAGTATCTTGCCCATCGAGAGGACACCTTGTCCGCCAAATCCTGCTATGATAATCTCTTCTTTCATAATCTTTCAGTTCAATGTTATTTGTCTTTCAGGTCGCCTAAGGGGTAGAAGGGGAACATGTGCTCCTCCATCCACTCATTGGCTTTCTGCGGGGTGAGCTTCCAGCCGGAGTTGCAGGTGGAGACGATCTCTACGAGGTTGCTGCCCCGGCCGTTCATGGAGTTTTCGAAGGCCTTGCGGATGGCCTTCTTGGCTTTGCGGATGGCGGGCACGGACTGCACGCTCTGACGGGTCACGTAGGCAGTGCCTTCGAGTCCGGCAGCTATGTCGGCCATCTTCAGCGGGTAGCCATGCAGCTGCGGGTCGCGGCCATAAGGGCAGGTGGCTGTCTTCTGTCCCACCAAGGTGGTGGGAGCCATCTGTCCGCCCGTCATGCCGTAGATGGCGTTATTGATGAAGATGATGGTGATGTTCTCGCCGCGGTTGAGGGCATGGATAGTCTCGGCCGTACCGATGCAGGCCAAGTCGCCGTCGCCTTGGTAGGTGAAGACCAGACGGTCGGGCCAGAGGCGCTTGATGGCGGTGGCCAGGGCGGGAGCACGTCCGTGGGCAGCCTCTTGCCAGTCGATGTCGAGGTAGTTGTAGATGAACACGGCGCATCCCACGGGCGAGATGCCAATGGCCTTGTCGGCCAGTCCCATCTCTTCGATGACTTCGGCAATGAGCTTATGCACCACGCCGTGGCTGCAGCCGGGGCAGTAGTGCATGGGATTGTCGTTCATCAGGTTCGGCTTGTGATAGACCAGGTTCTCCGGTCTGATGATATCTTCTCTTGTCATGATTGGTTCAATTGGTGAAACGTATGAAAAACTCCATCAGCTTGACGAAGATGGCCACGAGGCATACGATGATGAAGGTCTTGAAACTGGAGGCGAAGTAGAGCACCACGGCGGCTACGGCCAGCACGAGGAACAGGATGTTCAACAGGTTTCTTATCTTGTCGGTATTCATATCGCAGGGGAGTATCGTTATTGGATGGAGGCTTGCTCCTGCTGCATCGACAGGAGGGCATGTAAGATTTCATCGGGGTCGGGCACGATGCCGCCCAGGCGACCGAAGTGGCGGGTCTCAACATGGCCGTTCGCGGCTAGGCGGACATCCTCAATCATCTGTCCGGCATTGAGCTCTGCCACGAGGATGCCTTTGAGACGGCCGCTGGCTACCAGCTGCTGGATGGCCTTTGTGGGGAAGGGCCACAGGGTGATGGGGCGCAGCAGGCCTACGCGAATGCCCTGCTCGCGGGCCAATTCGACGGCCTTCTGACTGATGCGGGCCATGGATCCGAAGGCCACGATGAGGTATTCGGCATCGTCGCAGCTGATCTCTTCGAAGCGGGTTTCGTTCTCCTCGATGGTGCGGTATTTGGCCTGGAAGCGGAGGTTGTTCTGTTCCATCTCCTCGGGCTTCAGCTCCAGCGAGGTGATGACGTTGGGCCGGCGGTCGGGGGTGCGGCCTGTCGAGGCCCAGGGACACTGGGCAATGACCTCGGCGTCTGTGCGGCGGGGCTTCTGGGGCGGCAGCACCACCTTCTCCATCATCTGTCCGACCACACCGTCGGCCAAAATGATGGCGGGGTTGCGGTACTGGAAGGCCAGGCGGAAGCCTAACTCCACGAAGTCGGCCATCTCTTGCACCGAGGCGGGAGCCAGGGCTATGAGGCGGTAGTCGCCGTGACCTCCGCCTTTCACGGTCTGGAAATAGTCGGCCTGGCTGGGCTGTATGGTGCCTAATCCGGGTCCGCCACGCATCACGTTGACGATGAGGCAGGGCAGCTCGGCACCTGCCAGGTAGGAGATACCCTCTTGCTTGAGGCTCACTCCGGGGCTCGACGAGGAGGTCATCACCATCTTGCCGCAGCCGGCTCCGCCATACACCATGTTGATGGCTGCCAGTTCGCTCTCGGCCTGCAGCACCACCATGCCGGTGGTCTCCCAGGGCTTCAGCTCAGCCAGCGTTTCGAGTACTTCCGATTGGGGGGTGATGGGATAGCCGAAGTAGCCGTCGGCCCCGCATCGGATGGCGGCATGGGCAATGGCTTCATTCCCCTTCATCAATACGACTTCTTGATTTTCTGCCATATCTGTCTGTTTTTTTAGAGTTTTACTTTATATACCGAGATGCAGCCGTCGGGGCATACGATGGCACACGAGGCGCAGCCAATACAGGCCTCTTCCTTGTTGGGCTGTGCAAAACTGTATCCTTTGGCGTTCACTTCCTTGCCTAAAGCGATTACATCCAGCGGGCAGGCCACGGCACACAGGTTGCATCCCTTGCACCGCTCTGTGTCTACGACGATTGCTCCTTTGATTGTTGCCATAGTGTTGAGTGTTATTGATTGTACATATCTTTGTTATAGAACTCCAGGATGTCCATCGCCATCTGCCGGGCGTGGAGAGCCGGACTCTGGGGATTGAGTTCGATGGCCAGGTTGTAGTTGTTGAGGGCCTGCCGCCAGTCGCCCAGTTTGCGCCAGGCGTTGCCCAAGAGGTAGTAGGCTTGGTCTGGGGATGGGCATCCGTCCGCTATCAGCCGTTCAAGCTGCCCGATGGCATCGGCTACATTCCCTTGGCTGATAAGGGCTTTTATCTCCTCCAGTTGCTTCATTGGACTCCTTTTTTGTTTTATTCATCTACAAAGGTACGCTTTATTCGGATAGAAAGCATACCTATCGGTGAAAAAAAAACTAAGGAGCCCAAAAAATGATTGAACCGGAGGGGTGTCAAGCTGTGCGCGTGGCCCGGGCTGCAAAGAGCAGTACGAGGATAAATCCGATGAGGGGGACGATGAAGGGAAGCACCAGCGAGCCGCTGTCGGCGATGAGTCCCATCAGCAGGAAGGCACATCCGCCTACGGGGGTCATCATCAGCAGGGAGGAGGCACGCTTCTTGGCGGCGCCTTCCAAGCCGTTGAGAGACAGCGAGAAGATGGTGGGGAACATGATGGACTCGCAGGCAAAGTTGAGTACCAAGGCATAGATGGAGAGGGTGGGGATGCACAGTACAGCCATCATGCAGAGCACACTGCCCACGGCACAGGCGGTGAGCACCACGGCAGGACGCACCCGCTGCATGACCCACGCGCCGATGAAGCGCCCGCACATGAAGATGCCTAATGCCAGCGACAGCAGGCGCGAGGCCTCAATCTTGTCGGAAAACCCTTCGCCCGTGAGGAACATGACAAAGTAGCTGTTGATGCTGATTTCGGCCACTTCATAGGCCAGCAGGGCTGCCAGTCCGAAGAAGAAGTAGCGGCTCAGACGGGGTGTCGATGCGGATGCCTTCGAGGCGTCATCGCTCTGAGTCGGAGCAGCCTCTATCTCGGGCAGCTGCACGCGCGAGAAGATGAGGGCCACGAGCAGCACCACTATGCCCATCACGATGTAGGGCAGGGTGATGTCGCCACCCACGAACAGGAATCCGCCCACCAGGGCCGGAGCCAGCATGGAGCCCAAGCCATTGAACGACTGCGACAGGTTGAGTCGGGCCGTAGAGGTCTCGCGGGGACCTAGCTCGGTGGCGTAGGGATTGGCCGAGGTCTCGAGGAAGGTCAGACCTACTCCGATAATGAAGAGGCAGACCAAGAAGGCCGGCAGGGTGTTGAGCCGCGCACAGGGGATGAAGGAGAGCGAGCCTAAGGCATAGAGCAGCAGGCCCGTCACCACGCCGTGGCGGTAGCCGAAGCGGGCTATGAAGGCACCGGCGGGAATCGCCGTCAGGAAGTAGGCCAGAAAGGTGGTGACCTGGATGAGCGACGACTCCGTGATGCTGATGTCCATCGAGTCGCAGAAGTGCTGGTTGAGTACATCGAGGATGGAGCGGGCAAATCCCCACAGGAAGAAAAGGGATGTGATGAGGATGAATGGCAGCAGATAGCGACGCGAAGTGAGTTTCATAAGGTAGTTGGGGGGGGTGAGAGTGGGATGAATTATTTGTTACGTTCTACAAGTTCCATGGCGCGATATTCGCTGGAAGAGAAGGGACCGGAGTGCTCCAGCTTGATGGTGCTGACGGCGGCGGCAAAGCGACCGGCCTCCTCCACCGAGGCCCCTTGGGCACGGCGGTAGATGTAGCCCATCGTGTAGGTGTCGCCACAGCCGGTGGCATCGACCAGCCAGAGGGGCTCGTAGGCGGGAATGTCGTAGAACTGTCCGTCGGCATAGATGATGCTGCCGAAGCTGCCCAGCGTGAGCAGCACCTCCTTCACGCCCCACTCGGCCAGCTTTTGGGCGGCGAGGTGCAGGTCTTTCTCGCCCGTCAATACCTCTATCTCATATTCGTTGACCTTCAGCACGTCGATGTACTTCAGGGCTTCGAGTTTCTCCTTCCAGTCGATGGCAAACACCTCTTCGCCGCGTACCTCGCGCAAGTAGCCCTGGGCATCGACCACGAGGGTGCCGTGACGGTGCAGGTGGCGGATGGTGTCGAGCGAGAAGTCGTCGGCCAGCAGCGAGCCCAGCACGATGTAGCGTGCCTCGACATCGGCCAGCTTTTCGGTAGTGAAGGGATCGGCCTTGGCCCTGACGCGCTGGCGGCGCTCGTTCTGGTTGCCGCTGTAGATGTTTTCAAAATAGACCGTCTTGCGGCTGGGGATGACCTCTACGTCGATGCCTACGCCGCGCATGTCGTTGACCACGTGCATCTCCGACTCAGCCAGCGAGGTGATGAGCTTATAAGAGAGCGGGTCGTGGGACGGGCCCTTGATGCGGACCGACTGGAAGAGCGAGTTGATACCGTAGGAGAAGTAGTAGGAGGTGCCGCCGGGCATGTAGACCTCTTGGGCAGGAGTGACGATTTTGTCAAGGGTGATGTGACCGATACAACAGATGTCGAGCATGATGGTTTCAGGGATAATATAAACGTGTGGGTTGTCTTAAAGTTCGTTGATGAGGGCTTCGACATCTTCGGGGCGGGTGGCCCAGCTGGTGACGAAGCGCACGGTGGTGTGGGTGGTGCCTCGCGTTCCCCATACCTCGAAGGTGGAGCTCTGTGCCAGGCGGTCCATCACCTCGTTGGGCAGTACCACAAACTGCTGGTTGGTGGGAGAGTCGAGGAAGAGCCGGTAGCCCTTGCTGACGAAGCCCTGCTTGAGGCGCATGGCCAGCCCGACGGCATGACGGGCGGCCTGCAGGTAGAGGTCGTCGGTGAAGAGGGTGGCAAACTGCAGACCCAGCAGGCGCCCCTTGGCCATCAAGGCTCCGTGCTGCTTGATGAGGGGGAAGAAGTGGGAGAGCAGTCCCTTGCGGGCTACGACACATTCGCCGAAGAGGGCACCGACCTTGGTGCCGCCTATATAGAAGATGTCGCAGAGCGAGGGCAGATCGGCCAGAGTGAAGTCGCAAGCCTCGCTGGCCAGTCCGTAGCCCAGACGGGCACCGTCGATGTAGAGGGGAATGTCGGCCTGCCGGCAGATGCGGTGCAGCTCCTCCAGCTCGGCGCGGCTGTAGAGGGTGCCATACTCGGTGGGGAAGCTGATGTAGAGCATACCCGGTGCCACCATGTGTTCGTAGGTCTCGTCGGCATAGAAGTTGCTGATGTAGGCCTCCACCTCGCGGGCCTCCACCTTGCCTTCGTGCGAGGGCAGGGTCAGCACCTTGTGGCCGCACGACTCGATGGCTCCCGACTCGTGTACATTGATGTGTGCCGTCTCGGCGGCCAATACGCCTTCGTGGTGTCGCAGGAGGGCATCGATGACGGTGGAGTTGGTCTGTGTGCCACCTACCAGAAAGTGTACGTCCAGCGCCTCACTGTCGGCCTCGCAGCCACAGGCTTTCTTGATCAGTTCCTTGGCTTGCCGGCAGTAGGGGTCGTTGCCATAGCCGGGTGTCTGCTCCAGATTGGTCTCCAGCAGACGTTGCATGACGCGCGGATGGGCGCCTTCCATATAGTCAGTATCGAAATGTCTCATGGATGTCGAAGTATCTAAAAAAACGGTTGCAAAGTTACAACTATTCTGCAAACTGGCAAACCCTTGTCGCTCCGACTTGACTATTTGGCTTATTTGATGGACATTTCGTCCACTTTTGCAGACGCTAAAGGTATTTGGCTATCATGCTCTTGATGGCTTCCTGCGTGTAGGGCTTCGTCAGGAAGTCGGTACATCCTGCTTCGTGCGCCTTCTGGCAGTCGTCGTCGAAGGCAAATGCTGTGAGGATGATGATAGGTACCGTAGGCGACAGCTCGCGGATGATGCGTGTGGCGTCCAGTCCTCCCATGTTGGGCATCTTCATGTCCATCAGGATGATGTCGGGATGAAGTTCCTCAAACAGCTGCACGGCTTCTATACCGTCCTTGGCACGCTCCAAGTGGTAGAGGCGGCCCAGGATGGCCTTGGCCAGCACATAGTTGCTGTCCATGTCTTCGGCATAGAGGATGGTGTATTTATGTCCCGAGGGAGAGAGGGGGATATGGGAGACATCGTCCTGGGCAACTTGGGAGGAGGAGTCGGCCGGAGGAGTGGCTTCACCGGCCGGCTGGTCGGTGGCCTGGGCTATCTCCTCATCATCGAGGTCGCCGATGGGCAGGATGAAGGTGAAGGTCGTGCCTTTGCCCAGGGTGGAGCTGACGGAAATCTCACCGCCCAGGCGCTCTACGATGGTCTTGCTGATGGAGAGTCCCAGACCGGTGCCTTGCACGAACTCGTTGGCCTTGACAAAGCGGTCGAACACGGTGGGCAGCTTGTCGGGCGCTATGCCGGCGCCGGTGTCGCTGACGTGGAACCGCACGCGGTGGTCGCTGATGATTTCGTAGCCGAAGCTGACACTGCCCTGGGTGGTGAACTTGAACGCATTGCCTATCAGGTTGGAGATGACCTGGAACAGGCGGTTCTTGTCGGCCTTGATGACCAGCTCGTCGTCTGACGGCTCCAGCACCAGTCGCACTCCGCCCGGACAACGCAGCTTGTGGGCGTTGAACACCTCGCGGCAGAGCGGATAGAGGTGTACGGGTTTGATGCTGAACTGGATCATGCCGGCCTCTATCTTGGAGAGGTCCAGGATTTCGTTGATGAGGAAGAGCAGACGGTCGTTGTTGGCCTCTACAATATTATAAAAGTTGGCACGCTCTTGCGGGTCGTTGCTCTCGGCAATGATGCGCGAGAAGCCTACGATGGCGTTGAGCGGCGTGCGTATCTCGTGGCTCATGTTGGCCAGGAAGGCCGATTTCAGTTTGTCCGAGGTTTCGGCTTTCTCCTTGGCTCGTATCAGCTCGCGCTTCATCTGCTCTGTCTCGGTGATGTCCCAGTCGATGTTGAGCAGCACGGGCGAGAAGTCTGGACTGTCTATTCTGATTTTCCGCTTGTCGATGTAGATGGTGTTGCCTTCGTGGTCGCGGTCTTCCTCTTGCCAGTGCAGGATTTGTCCCGTGCGGGCGGCTTCCTCGTCTTGCTTGCGCTTCATCACCGCCACCTCGTAGGGGTGGCAGTCGAAGTCGTTCTTGCCAATGGGATTGCCCGATTGCAGGTCGCGGTTGTAGGACTCGCGGTTGCGGTAGATGTAGCGGAAGTCGTTCTGGATGTCCTTCACCACAATGCCGGCGGGCAGATTCTCAATGACCTTGTCCAGAATCTTGTTGAGTCGCTTGGCGTCGCGCTCCAGCTTCACCCGCTCGCTCACGTCGCGGCCGAAGGCCCCCAGGGTCACCTCACCCCCGTCGGCGGGGCCCAGACAACACGACCGTGCATAGCGCCACGCGTCGCCGCTGCCGGGCAGGGGGTTCACTACGGAGAAGTCGCTCCTGCCTCCACCTGCCTTCACCTTGCCGAGGATGTCTTGCCAGGCCTCCAGGGTATCAGGCTGGGGAGAGAGGTGGGCTATGTTGAGTGTAGTGATGTCTACGTGGTCATCAATGCCGTGATGCTGCTTGAAGAGGCGGTTGCAGAACACCAGGGTGCCATCCAGCCGGGTGGCAAAGATGTCCTCGATGGAGTTGTTGATGGCGTGGGTCAGCAGGTTGATGTCGTTGCGGCTGCGCTGTATGTCAGTGATGTTCTGTATATATCCCTCCAGATGGGTGTTGCCGTCGTGGTATCGCTCGCGCGCGAAGGCTTTCAGGCGGATGTAGTGGATGGCACTCTGGAAGTTCAGGCGGTACTCGATGCTGTGTGTCAGGTCGCCCCGGAGGTTCTGCTTCATCCATTCCAGAAACGCAGGACGGTCTTCTTCCACAATCTGATGGAGGTAGTCATTGAAGCAGATGCTGCTCTCCTCGCTCTGGCACATCACGCCGGTATGGCCGTAGTAGAAGAATCGGTCTTCCCGGCTCTCGTAGCGGAAGTTGCCTATGAGGGCAGCCCGTTGTATCTCGCCCAGCTCGCGGTTTTTCTTCTCCAGCTCCACGCGGCGCAGGCTCCGCTCCGTGATGTCGCGATACTGGCAGAGCACCATGCCGTCGTAGGGTGTCATGATGCACTTGAAGTAGAAGGTCTCGCCACGCAGCTCCATGCGGTAGTTGTTGGCCGTGCGTTCATGCCCCTTCAGTACGCGCAGGAAGTCGGGGTAGAACTGCTGATAGGTGGCCGCGGGCATCAGCTCGAAGATGTTCTTCCCCAGCAGTAGTTCCTCTTTCAAGAACCATAGGTCAACGAGGTTGACCTGGATGTCTTGGCACACCCCTTCTGCATCGAGAAGCAGCAGGGTGTCGGCGGTGAGTTGCAGCAGGCGGGAGGCGTTATTCTTATCTTTTAAGATGCTATTCATGGTGGGATGGGTGATGTGGAAATGATACTTGGTTCGATAGATGGGAGGTTCAGTCTTGGGCCCTTCGGGCCTTCTCCCAGGCTCCGTTCTGTGTGCCCCGTCGGTGGTAGAGGTAGTAGGCCCCGCGCACCACGTTGGCGTTCATGAAGAGGAAGTAGTAGGGAACGAAGAAGGCTTTGCGCTTGATGTGCAGTTTGTTGTAGCGATAGCCTAAGCCTGCCAGCAGATAGAACAGGCACTGGGCATCCCAGATGAGGGCGTAGAGCATGGCCCGGTCGGGATGGAAGAGCAGCACGGTGCCCAGCGGCAGCAAGGCGAAGAGGCAGAGCGGCGTGAGGGTCCAGCGCAGCACGCGATGCGAGGTGTACTGGAAGCTGAAGATGCCGTAGCGCAGCGGATTGAGCAGGGCCCGTAGGCGATAGACCGACTGCAGACCGCCGGCAGCGATGCGCACCTTGCGTTTCTCCTCCTCCTCCATGTCGGCCGAGCCGCTCTCAGTGGCGTAGGCTGTCGGACAGTAGGCTATCTTGTAGCCGCGCATCACGGTGCGCAGCGAGAGGATGAAGTCGTCCAGCAACGTGTCGGCCGACATCGGCTCATACAGCGCCGTGCGGAGGGCAAACAGTTCGCCGGCCGCGCCGCAAGCCGAACTCAGGCGCGAGTCCAGTCCCTTCAGGCACGACTCATATTTCCAGTAGATGCCTTCGCCGCCCGATGCGGCATTGTCCTGGCTCTTGGTGGCAATGCGCTTCTCACCGGCCACGCAACCCACCTTCGGGTCCTGAAAGAGGCGTACAATCTCTTTCATTGCTTCGCGGTTGAGCAGGGTATTGGCATCGGTGAAGACCACCAAGTCGGTCTTCACCAGCCGGATGCCTCGGTTGAGAGCCGCTGTCTTGCCTTGTCGCTCCGGCTGGAAGGCCACGGTGGCCTGCGGCCAG
This sequence comes from uncultured Mediterranea sp., assembly GCA_946007445.1. Classification (GTDB taxonomy): domain Bacteria; phylum Bacteroidota; class Bacteroidia; order Bacteroidales; family Bacteroidaceae; genus Bacteroides. The sequence continues at coordinate 3,031 of CAMGAL010000011.1, read as the reverse complement.
CGTGAGAGCAGCTCGTTGGTGTGGTCGTTGCTGCCGTCGGTGATCCATAGGATGTGTAGCTTGTCTGCTGGGTAGTCCAGCTCCAGGCAGTTGCGCATCTTCATCTCCACCACCTGCTCTTCGTTGTAGGCGGCGATGCAGAGCGTCAGCGGGGGCAGTTGGGCTTCGTCGGGCAGGGTAGGGGGAGTGGGCTTGCGAATCGCCTCCTTCACCTTCACCATTAGGTAAATCAGCAATCCGTAGCCGATGTATGTATAGAATACGATGAACAGGCAGAGCCAAAACAGCAGTTCGATGTATTTCATGGGTATAGACGTTAGGTTTTCATTTAAAAAGTACCCAAATTTAGGGCATTCTTTAGAATAAAGCAAACAAATCGCGTTTTTTCCCTCGAAATCGTTCACTTTTCTTCCTTTTTTGCGTTTTTCTTCCTACTTTTGCTTCTGAGAACCTCTACTAATAACACTACACGTATGCAAAAACCGATCATTTCACTCCTCCTATTAGGCTCCATCAGCTGCTTGCCCCTTCAGGCGCAGCAGAGTCAGTCGGGAGCGCTGACTCCCGAAGTGTTGAACGTTGTCCGCCAGGGTTATCAAGGCACGGCTGCCGACCGCGCCCTGCGCAACGCCATCGGCGGCACCGACCTGCGCAAGCTGGCTGTCAATCAAGAGAACCGTCAGGCCATGGATACACACTTCTCTATTAAAGTAGACTCCAAAGGCATCACCGACCAGAAGTCGTCGGGCCGTTGCTGGCTCTTCACCGGGCTCAACGTCATGCGTGCCAAGGCCATTGCCCGCTACGGCCTGCCCGAACTGGAGTTTTCGCAAGTCTACTCCTTCTTCTGGGACCAGCTGGAGAAGTCCAACCTCTTCCTGCAAGGCATCATTGACACCCAGGCCCGACCGATGAGCGACAAGACCGTGGAGTGGCTGTTTCAGCATCCCCTCAGCGATGGAGGTACCTTTACCGGAGTGGCCGACATCGTGGGCAAGTATGGACTGGTGCCGCGCGAAGCCATGCCTGAGACCAACAGCAGCGAGAACACCTCACGGATGTCGGGACTCATCGCCCAGAAGCTCAAGGAGTACGGATTGCGTCTCAGAGAACTGGCCGCAGCAGGTGCCAAGCCCGCCAAGCTGCAGCAGGAGAAGACCACCATGCTGCAGACCGTCTACCGGTTGCTGGTGCTCAACCTCGGCGTGCCTCCCACGGAGTTTGACTTCGTGCGCCGCGATGCCCAGGGCAATCCCGTGGAGACCGAACACCACACACCGCAGACCTTCTTGGCCAAATATGGCGACACGGATCTCTTCGGCCACTATGTGATGCTGATGAACGACCCCACCCGCGAGTTCTACAAAACCTATGAGATAGACTACGACCGCCACGCCTACGACGGACGCAACTGGACCTACCTCAACCTCCCCGTCGAGGATATCAAGGAGATGGCCATCGCCTCGCTCCGCGACAGCACCATGATGTACTTCTCGTGCGACGTAGGCAAGTGTCTCGACTCCGGTCGTGGCCTGCTCGACTTGCGCAACTACGACTACGAGTCCCTGCTGGGCACTACCTTCCCCATGGACAAGAAGCAGCGCATCGCCACCTTCTCCAGCGGCTCGTCCCACGCCATGACGCTGATGGCCGTTGACCTCGATGCCCAGGGCAAGCCCCGCAAGTGGATGGTGGAGAACAGCTGGGGTGCCACGAATGGCTACAAGGGACACCTCATCATGACCGACGAGTGGTTCGATGAATACATGTTCCGTCTGGTGGTTCACACCAAGTATGTGCCTGCCCGCATTCAGGAACTCCTCCGTCAGAAGCCCACGCTTCTCCCTGCCTGGGACCCCATGTTTGCAGAAGAAGAGTAGCATAAAATAAACACATAAATTCCATGGATATCCTCAGTAACCCTGTACTTCAAACCCTCAAGGAACGCCGCAGCGTCCGCCAATACAGCTCTCGCCAAATCACGGACGAAGAGCTTCATGCCGTGCTCGAAGCCGGCACATTCGCACCTACCAGCATGGGGCGGCAAGACCCTTGGATTGTCGCCGTACAGAACCCCGACCAAGTGGCTCAGCTGGTGCGCCTCAATGCCCGTGTGCTGGGCACCGACTCCAATCCCTACTACGGTGCACCTACCCTGGTGCTGGTCTTTGCCAGCGACTCTCCCGACCGTCCCAACGCGTCGCTCGATGCCGCCTTGGTGCTAGGCAATATGATGAATGCCGCCCATGCCATCGGCTTGGGCTCATGCTGGATTCATCGGGAGAAAGAGATTTTTTCCTCCCGAGAGGGACGCGAATTGATGCGACAATGGGGACTGCCCGAAGGATTGATGGGCGTGGGTGCCTTGGCATTGGGCTATCCGGCTGCCGGCCTCGTACCTGCCAAGCCTCGCAAAGCTAACTACTATCGCATTGTCAAGTAGTTGCGTATGAAGAAGAGCGTATATTGCTGGGCCGGAGCCATGGCCCTCTCGTTTGCCCTCGGCACCACCGTGCCCATGCTGTTGGGCTTTGCGCCCACCACCCCCGACGAGCAGATGGTGGTCCGTAGCGAGGTGCCCTCTCTCACGGCACCCCCTTCGGTACCTGCTGCCATCCACTTTGCCGGGCAGGAGATTGACCTGCGCCGCAACGACCACCGGGAGCGGATGGATCGAGAATTGATGACCTTCACCTATATGCACACCTCCACGATGCTGGCCATCAAGCGGGCCAACCGCTACTTCCCCGTCATCGAGCCCATCCTGCGCGAGTGTGGGGTGCCCGACGACTTCAAGTACCTGGCCGTCATAGAGAGCAGCCTCAACCCCTTGGCCAAGAGCCCGGCCGGTGCCGCCGGATTGTGGCAGTTCATGCCACTCACCGGGCGGGAACATGGCTTGGAGGTGAATGCCAACATCGACGAGCGCTATCATGTGGAGAAGGAGACCCGCGCGGCTTGCCGCTACCTGAAGGAGGCCTATGCCAAGTATGGCAACTGGCTCTGTGTGGCGGCGGCCTACAATGCCGGT
>CAMGAL010000010.1 GCA_946007445.1 uncultured Mediterranea sp. | reverse complement strand
GGTAGGCGGAGGCAATGAGGCGGGCTGAAGGCCCAGCAAGCTCTTAGCCCAGGGCAGAGCGAAGCGACACCCTGGGTCAAGTGGGCTTTTCTACATGCGCCCTGAAGGGGCAAAAGCCATCATTCACCGTGTAACGGTATGGTGAATCAGGCTTTTGCCCCTTCAGGACGTAGGCTTTGGGTTCTATTCACCCCTTCCGCCGCTGCTGCCAAAGCTTGGTCATCTCCTCCAGGGTCTTGCCCTTGGTCTCGGGCACGAGCTTCCAGACGAAGAGGGCAGCCAGGATGCAAATCACGCCATAGAGGGCGTAGGCAAACATGTGGCCAAACTTGTCGCCCATCTCACCCAGACGCATGTTGTACATGGGCACGAAGGTGGAGGAGACGATGAAGTTGAAGATCCACTGGAAGGCCACGGCTACGGCTACGGCCGCACCACGGATGGTGTTGGGGAAAATCTCGGCTATCAGCACCCAGCAGATGGGGCCCCAGCTGAACATGAACGAGGCGCTGTAGACCATGATGCTGGCTACCGACAGGAGCGGAGGCAAGCCGGGCACCAAGTTGCACAAGGCCACACCGAAGGCTCCGATGGCCATGCCGGCCGAGCCGTAGATGAGCAGAGGCTTGCGCCCCCAACGCTCGACGGTGAAGACGGCCAACAGCGTGAAGAGGATATTGATGACACCCATCATCACGGTCTGCACCATGGGACTTCCCATGCCCATGCTCTCGAAGATGCGCGGGGCAAAGTAGAGCACGGCATTGATGCCGACGGCCTGCTGGAAGACACTGAGCATGATGCCCACAAAGATGACCAGCCAGCCGTAGGTGAAGAGGCGCTCGGTCTTCTCGTGTGCGGTGGCCTTGATGTCGCTCAGGATGGAGCGTGCCTCGGCGGCACCGTTGATGCGGGTGAGCACCTGCATAGCCTGCTCGTCGCGACCGGTCATGGCTAGGTAGCGGGGCGTCTCGGGCACCAAGAGCACTAGCAGGGCAAAGAGGCCCGCAGGCACGGCTTCGCTGACAAACATCAACCGCCAGCCGGTGGCTATCGTCCACGCAGCGGCATCGGGATTGAGCACGCGGTTGACACCGTCCACCAAGTCGATGAGCGGATTGGCATGGCTGCCCAGGATGAGGAAATTGACGAAATAGACGACCAGCTGGCCGAAGATGATGGCAAACTGGTTCCACGACACCAACGTGCCCCGGATGCGGCTGGGAGCTATCTCGGCAATGTACATGGGGCAGATGGCCGAAGCCAGACCCACACCGATGCCACCCAACACGCGGTAGAGGTTGAAGACAATGAGCAGGTTGTAGCTGGGCACGCCATGTTCGAAGAAGAGGAACTCCGGGCAGTAGGAGCCCAGGGCCGAGAGGAAAAAGAGCACTCCGGCCAGGAAGAGCGAACGCTTGCGCCCCAGGTTGGAGGCGCAGAAGCCGGAGAGGGCACTGCCGATGATGCAGCCTATCAGGGCACTGCTGGAGGTGATGCCGTGCAGTGTGTCGGTATAGGCGAAACCGGCACTCATAAAGAAGGCCTGCAATCCCTTCTCCGCGCCCGAGATGACCGCCGTGTCGTAACCGAACAGCAGTCCGCCGATGACGGCCACCAGGACGATGGAGAAGAGATAAGCCTTGCTTCCTTGGTCTGTGTGTTTCATATATCAGAAGCGGCTAACAGGGATTGGATCAGCAATACATGGCCACGATGGCTTCGTAGAGTTCCTGCTTGCCGCTGGTCTGGCGGGGTTCGCCGTTGGCCTTGGCGTAGGCCACGACCTCCTCCAGTGTGAGCTTGCCCTCTTCGAACTCCTTGCCCTTGCCACCGTCGAAGGAGGCGTAGCGGTCGGCCAGCATCTGCCGGTAGGGCGACTCTTCGAGCAGGCGGGCTGCACTCTCCAAGGCACGGGCCATGGCATCCATGCCGGAGATGTGGGCAATGAAGATGTCCTCCAGGTCGGTAGAGTTGCGGCGCGTCTTGGCGTCGAAGTTGGTACCGCCGTTGCCCAAGCCGCCGCCACGGATAATCTGCATCATGGCCTGGATGAGTTCATACTGGTCGATGGGGAACTGGTCGGTGTCCCAACCGTTCTGATAGTCACCGCGATTGGCATCGATGGAGCCCAGCATACCGTTGTCCACGGCTACGGCCAGTTCGTGCTCGAAGGTGTGGCCGGCCAGGGTGGCGTGGTTGACCTCGATGTTCACCTTGAAGTCCTTGTCCAGACCGTGAGCCTTGAGGAAGCCGATGACGGTCTCGGTGTCCACGTCATACTGGTGCTTGGAGGGCTCCATGGGCTTCGGCTCGATGAGGAAGGTGCCGGTGAATCCCTTGCTACGGGCATAGTCGCGAGCCAGCTTCAGCATCTGTGCCAGGTGCTCCTTCTCGCGCTTCTGGTCGGTGTTGAGCAGCGACATGTAGCCCTCGCGGCCACCCCAGAAGACGTAGTTGCTACCGCCCAGTTCGATGGTGGCATCGATGGCGTTCTTAATCTGCACAGCTGCACGGGCCACCACGTCGAAGTCGGGGTTGGTGGCAGCGCCGTTCATGTAGCGGGCGTGACCGAATACGTTAGCCGTACCCCACAGCAGCTTGATGCCCGTCTCGGCCTGCTTCTGCTTCAGGTAAGCCACCACCTCTTTCAGGTTGGCTTCGTACTGCTCGATGGTGTCAGCCTCTGAGCAGAGGTCGATGTCGTGGAAGCAGTAGTACTCGATGCCCATCTTCTGCATGAACTCGAAGCCGGCATCCACCTTGTTCTTGGCAGCCTGCACGCGGTCGGGGTCGCCGTTCCAGGGGAACTGCTTGGTGCCGCCACCGAACTGGTCGCCGCCCTCCGCACAGAGGGTGTGCCACCAGGCCATGGCGAACTTGAGCCACTCGCTCATCTTCTTGCCCATGATGACTTTCTCGGCATCGTAGTAACGGAATGCCAAGGGGTTCTTACTCTCTTTTCCTTCAAACTGGATTTTCCCGATTCCGGGGAAGTACTCTTTTGTTGCCATATTCTTTGAGTTATTAAGTTTATGAGTTTATGAGTTTTTGAGTTATTAAGTTTATGAGTTTTTGAGTTATCTATGAAACCACGGATATTCACGGATAAAGCAGATATTCATCATCCGTGCAAATCCGTACAATCTGTGTCAATCAGCGGTTTGGGTTTGCTTCAAGCACTCCTTCCAGCGGGCGTAGGCATCGGCATACTCCTGGTGTTTGCTTGAGTCAGGCTCGATGACGGCCAGCTGCTGCAGGGTGGCAAAGGCTTCGTGGTGGTCGCGATAGATACCGGCACCCATGCCGGCACCCTTGGCGGCACCCACCGAGCCATCGGTGTCGTAGAGTTCGATGGTGGCACCGGTCACACCGGCCAGCGTGTCGCGGAAGAGGGGGCTGAGGAACATGTTGGCCTGTCCGGCATGGATCTTCTGGACGGGGATGCCCATCTGCTCCATGATGTCGATGCCATACTTGAAGGAGAAGACAATGCCCTCCTGGGCGGCACGGACGAGGTGTGCCTGATGGTGGAGGTTGAAGTTGAGGCCGTGGATGGAGCAGCCCACTTCGCGGTTCTCCAGCATCCGCTCGGCTCCGTTGCCGAAGGGGAGGATGCTGACACCGTCGCTGCCGATGGGGGCCTGTGCAGCCAGGTCGTTCATCTCGCTGTAGCCGATGCCGGCGGAGAGGACATTACGACGAATCCACGAATTGAGGATGCCGGTGCCGTTGATGCAGAGCAGCACGCCCAGACGGGTCTGCTGGGCGGTGTGGTTGACATGGGCAAAGCTATTGACACGGCTCAGGGGGTCGTAGCTGACCGAACCGTTCACACCGTACACCACGCCACTGGTGCCTGCCGTAGAGGCTATCTCGCCGGGATTGAACACGTTGAGCGAGAGGGCGTTGTTCGGCTGGTCGCCGGCGCGGTAGGTAATAGGGGTACCGGCCTGCAAGCCCAGCTCGGCAGCCGCAGCGGCCGTCACCCTGCCCTGCTCGGCAAAGGTGGGGCGGATGGTGGGGATGAGCGAGGCATCGATGCCGTAGTAGTCGAGCAGGAAACGGGCCAGGTCGTTGCTGCGGAAGTCCCAGAACATGCCTTCGGAGAGGCCGGATACGGTGGTGCAGGCCTCGCCACTGAGCCGCATGGCGATGTAGTCGCCCGGCAGCATGATCTTGTCTATCCGGGCGTAGAGCTCCGGTTCGTTCTGTCGTACCCAAGCCAGCTTGGAGGCGGTGAAGTTGCCCGGTGAGTTGAGCAGGTGCGAGAGGCACTGCTCGTGCCCCAGTGCATCGAAAGCCTGCTGTCCGTAGGGCACAGCGCGCGAGTCGCACCAGATGATGGCGGGGCGCAGCACCTGTTGCTCTCTGTCCACACACACCAGGCCGTGCATCTGATAGGAGATGCCGATGGCCTTGACGTCGGCAGCTGCCACGCGCGACTCCTGCATCACGGCCTGTGTGGCCAGCTTAAGGTTGTTCCACCACATTTGCGGCTCTTGCTCCGCCCAACCTTGACGCACGGCCAGGATGGGAGCCTCGCTCTTGGGGAAGAAGGCCGACGATACACACTTGCCACTCTGGGCATCTACGAGGCTCGCCTTGACCGACGAGCTGCCTATGTCATATCCTAACAGGTACATATTTAGTTTTTTGAGTTATTGAGTTTTTGAGTTTATTTCCTTCCTTTGTTATACTGCACGCGGTCGAAGCGGTAGTAGCGGGCGGCGCGATGGGCCACCCCCTGTTCCCACTCGTCGAGTGGCACCACATAGTCCATCAGCAGGATTTTCTTGTGGAAGTTGCGCACATCAATCTCCTTGCCGTAGACCCGCTCGTAGAGCTTGCGCAGCTGGGCGGCGGTGAACTTGCGGGGCAGGAGGTCGAACAGGGCGGCTGGATTGAACTCCACATACTGACGCACATAGCTGAGGGCCTCGCTGATAATCTGGTTGTGGTCGAAGGCCAAGTCCTTCACCTCGGGCAGGGCTACCCACTCGGCCTGATAGCGATCGAGGTTGTTGACCAGCGTGCGGTCTATCTTGAGCAACGACCAGTAGGCAATGGTGACGATGCGCTCCACCCGGGCCTGCATGGCACGCTCCAGCCAGTGCACATCCTTGGGATTCTTGGTACGGTCGCGCGAGCCGAAAGCCTTGAACTGCACCAGCTTGACACTCTTCAGTCCCGTCAGCTCCAGCAGGACGCGGCGGGCGGCATCGTCGAGGTCCTCGTCCTGATAGATGAGGCTACCCGGCAGCTTCATGTCGTGGAAGGCCTGTCCGTCTTCCTCGCCCGTGCGGCGCAGCAGCAGCACGCGCAGCTGTTCGCCGTCGAACCCCATCAGGACACAGTCTACGGAGATGTGGTTGTTGGCCAGTGGCTTCTTGATTTCGATGTTTTGCATAGGTGCTTTCCTTTTTTGGCGCTGCAAAGGTAAAGCAATTATTTCAATCTATCATAGACAAAACAGAAATATTTTATATGTTATAAAGCATTATTTTTAAGTAGTTTAGTTTTCATCCATTCTACAATATCAAATAAGCCACTTAACGTAGCGAATACAATATGTGCGAAAGGGGCAGATTGCACATTTTCGGTCACAGTGTGCGATGGTTACGGAAAAAAGCCGTACCTTTGCGCCACAAATCGTATATACATTATTAAAGATTAGATTATGAAAGCTTATGTATTTCCGGGACAAGGTGCCCAATTTGTAGGTATGGGTAAGGACCTGTACGAAAATTCGGCCTTGGCCAAAGAACTGTTTGAGAAAGCCAATGACATCCTTGGTTACCGCATAACCGACATCATGTTTGAGGGTACCGACGAGGACCTGCGTCAGACCAAAGTGACCCAGCCCGCCGTATTCCTCCACTCTGTCATCTCCGCCCTCTGCCTGGGCGACGACTTCCAACCCGAAATGACTGCCGGCCACTCGCTCGGCGAATTCTCGGCGCTGGTGGCTGCCGGTGCCCTGAGCTTTGAGGACGGCCTCAAGCTGGTATATGCCCGCGCCATGGCCATGCAGAAGGCCTGCGAGGCTCAGCCCTCGACCATGGCTGCCATCATCGCCCTGTCGGACGAGAAGGTAGAGGAGATCTGCGCACAGATCAGCGCCGAAGGCGAGGTGTGTGTGGCTGCCAACTACAACTGCCCGGGCCAGATTGTCATCTCCGGCTCCATTGAAGGCATCAACAAGGCCTGCGAAGCCATGAAGGCCGCCGGTGCCAAGCGCGCTCTGCCGCTGAAGGTGGGCGGTGCCTTCCACTCTCCGCTGATGGACCCCGCCAAGGTGGAACTGGAAGCTGCCATCAACGCAACCGACTTCCACACGCCCAAGTGCCCCGTCTACCAGAACGTGGATGCCCTGCCCCACACTGACCCGGCCGAAATCAAGCAGAACCTGGTGGCTCAGCTGACCGCCTCCGTACGCTGGACACAGACGGTGAAGAACATGATTGCCGACGGTGCCACAGAGTTCACCGAGTGCGGACCCGGTGCCGTCCTGCAGGGCCTCATCAAGAAGATTGACAAAGAGGCCAATGCACATGGCATTGCGTAAGCAGGAATAGCAAAAATACCTAACACATGGTATTTCACAGCAGGCAGAGACCCCTTATCTTTGCACTCAGATTCAAATCACCACAAAAAACGAAGAAGCTATGGCAACGATTTATTCAAACCTGACTGAACTGATTGGACGCACTCCCCTGCTGGAAGTCCGCAACATTGAACAAGCCGAGAACCTGAAAGCCCGCGTACTCGTCAAACTGGAGTACTTCAACCCGGGTGGCAGCGTGAAAGACCGCATTGCCCTGGCCATGATAGAGGCAGCCGAAAAGGAAGGCAAACTGAAACCCGGAGCCACCATCATCGAACCTACCAGTGGCAACACCGGCATCGGTCTGGCCTGGGTGGCCTCGGTGAAGGGCTACAAGCTGACACTGACCATGCCTGAGACCATGAGCCTGGAGCGGCAGAACCTGCTGAAGGCCCTGGGGGCCAACCTGGTGCTGACACCGGGCAGCGATGGCATGAAAGGGGCCATCCGACGGGCCAACGAGCTGAGAGACCAGACACCGGGTTCCATCATCCTGCAGCAGTTTGAGAACCCGGCCAACCCGGACGTACACCTGCGCACCACAGCCGAAGAGATCTGGAAAGATACCGACGGCGAGGTGGACATCTTCGTGGCCGGTGTAGGCACAGGCGGCACCCTGAGCGGTACAGCCAAGGGGCTGAAAAGCCACAAGCCTCAGCTGAAAGCCGTGGCCGTGGAGCCTCAGAGTTCGCCCGTACTGTCGGGTGGCAATCCCGGCCCGCACAAGATACAGGGTATCGGAGCCGGTTTCGTACCTGCCAACTTTGACGCCTCGGTGGTAGACACCATCATCCCCGTGGCCGACAACGATGCCATCCGCACCTCGCGCCTGCTGGCGCAGCGTGAGGGCCTGCTGGTAGGCATCTCGGCCAGAGCCGCCCTCTACGCCGCCATCCAGCTGGCCCGGCAGGAGGAGAACAGTGGAAAGACCATCGTGGCCATCCTGCCCGATACGGGCGAGCGCTACCTATCGACGGTGCTCTACGCTTTCTCCGACTATCCGCTGTAAGCATCGCACTCCATCCCTCTAAACAACTGCGGTTGTTATCCCCTAAGCATGGCTCGTCTTAGAGGATAACAACCGCAGTTGTTGGTTTATACGGCAGGCCGTCGGTATCAGAAGCGCATGCCCAGCGTGAGCATCACGTTGCTGCGCGTGTTGTCCACCTTCGTGGCGCGAGGGGTCACCACCGTGTTGCCAAACTCGTTGCTGAAGGCATAGAAGTCGGACTTGTAGGTGTCCAGCTTGTAGGCCAGGTCCATGTAGAAGGAGGAGAAGCGGTAACCCAGACCTAGGGTGAAGGTGTGCATCTCCTTCGTGTTGTTGAAGTCGGTGTCGGTGGCAATGGTGTTGGTCGGCATGTACTTGTAGGCCGTATTCTTGTAGGCGGCGGTGCTGTAGTTGTAGCCGGCACGCAGGGCAAATTCGGATACGGGCTTCAGCTCGGCACCCACACGCAGGGTGCTCACGCCCTTCAGGTGGTAGTCGGCCTCCTCGTTCTCCAGCTGCATGTCGTAGCCGTCGAAGTACTTGAAGTTCATCGTCGAATAGTCTTCGTACTCATACTCGGCACCCAGAGCCAGATAGTTGCCTACGGTGTAGCCCAGGCTGGCATTGAACACCCAGGGGGTGCGCAGCTCGAAGTCCATCTCCATGTCACGGCCTCCCAGCTCCTGGTAGGTATCTACCGTAGCTGTCGTCAGGTTGCCGTCTGCATTGAGATAGGTCGAGTTGAGCAACCCCCTGCTGCAGAAGCTCATCTAATCCCACCGCCGCGTAACCTCCTCGCGACCGAGGCGGAGGGGCTAATCTACGAAGGGACGGATGATGGTACCCAGCTTCACGTCGTAGCCCGTACCGCGGATGCGCTTGAAGCTCTCCAGCGTATAGCCTTCGGTGTTGCCGTAGTCCTCGTCGTAGAGGGAGTACTTGTGATAATCCACATCGTAGACACCCAGGGTCACGCCGAAGTAGAAGCGGTCGTTGACGTTGAAGGCCAGGTTGAAGTCGAACTGGTCGATACCACCGCGCTCACGCGAGCGGAAGAATCCGTCCACCTCGCCGGGAATGATGGGCGTATAGAGGTTGTACTTCTCCGTTTCGATATCTTCGTCGAGCAAGGCACCGTTCCACCCCAAGGCTCCCAGCCAACCTACATCGGGGTCGCGGAAGATGTCACGGTTGCCCAGGTCGAGAATCTCGCCGTTGCCAGCCTGATAAACATATTGGGCCGAAGCCGTAGCCAGGTCGGCCCTGGTGCGCACCGGCGCGACGTACGCTCCGGCCACCGCACCCATCAGGCCCTGCATGGTCATGTTGCGGTAGAAGGACTTGCTCCGCTTGTAGTTGAAGCCGAAGTTGAGGTAACGCAGCGAGGTGTAGTTGCCTATCTTGGTGGAGAGCACCACGCCGGCGTTGTTGATGTCCCAGCGTGCCTTCTCATCGCTGAAGCTCTGGTGGTCGTAGGTACTCTCGGCGCCAGTCAGCGAGTAGCCGGTGGTGACCGACACATCGTTGCTGCGGTAGATGCCGATGCCGGCAGGGTTGGTACCCATGGTGGTGATGTCGCCACCCAAGGCGCCCATGGCACCGCCCATGCCCACAAAGCGGGCCGAGCCGCTAAGCTCTTTCTGGGCAATGGTGGTGGCGTCGTATATGCTTTGTGCTCCGGCCCCAACCGAGGTCAAGGCCGCCAAAGCCAAGAGTAAAAGTTTCTGTTTCATCTGATCTGGTTTTAGTGTTTTTTATTCGTTTGTTTCAGAAGTGACTTGTAACCTGTCACTCGTAGCTCGCAGCTAAAAACTATCTCCTGCGGCCACCGCCACCGCTGCTGGAGCGGCTGCTGCCACCTCCCGAGAAGCTGCCCGACGAGCGGGTGCTGCCTCCTCCGGTCGAGAATGACGAGGAGGAACGGGACGAAGAGGAAGAGCGGCTGCTCTCGTACGAGCGGGTGCTGTTGCTGCGTGTGCTACCGCTGTAGCTCTCGCTCCGACTGCGAGCCTCGCTGCTGGAGCCCCGATTGTAGGTGGTGGAGCTGCGGCGGGTGCTCTCTCCACTCTCGCGGTTGTACGTCGTGGTACGCGTGCTGCTGGGGCGCGTGTAGGTGGATTGGCGCGAAGAGGCTGCATCGCCTCGCGTAGAGCGCACGGTGCCGGTGGTGGAGTTGCGTGTACCCACTACCCGACGGGTGGAGCCGGTCGTGGTGGTCGTGCTGCGGCGCACGGTCTGACCACCATTGGTGGTGGAGGTAGCACGGCGCACGCCGGCTGTGGCTCGTCCGGCGGCAGTGCCCCGATAGGCCATGCCCGGACGGGTGGTCACACCGCTACGTCCGTCGTAGTGGCGACGGGTGGTCAGTGCATTGCCCCAGTAGCGGCCCGAATCGTGCCAGCCGCCTATGCCATAGTGGGGATAGTAGTGGTGGTGATGGAAGCCGGGGCCCCAATAGCCACCCCAACCATACCAGCTGTTCCAATAGCCGCCCCATCCCCAGCCGTACCAGCCACCCCAATAGGGGTAGGAGCCCCAGCCGAAAGAGTTGTAACGCCAATCCCACCAAAGGCGGTTGGTAAAGGTGGGGAATGCGTAGGCATAGAGTCCGTCGGTATAGACATTCCACTCCCAGGAGTTCAGGCCATAGACCACATCCCAGTAGAAGGGACTGCTGATGCTGATGGCATAGCGCGGATTGCGGAAGCGGATGATGCGTGTGGCGTACTCGTAGTCATCCTCCGAGCCGTCAAATCCGTTCACCCACTCGCCGTCGAGGTCGGAGTCCGGACGTTCGTCGATATAGAGTGTGTCGTTCTCCTGCGAGAAGTCGTACTTCTTCGACTCGTATCGCCGGTTGTATTCGTCCACATCCCTGGTCTGGCCCTTGCGGTCGCGCCCCACGCCGGGGGGGGGGGCCGGGGCAGCGGTTGGGCCGGCGCCGGGGGCGGCTGGCGCATTCCGAGTGACAGTCACCTGCTTCACCTCCTTCTTGGCCTCCTTCTTCTTGGAGGGGGTGAAGTAGAGGTCATCCTCTACGTTCTGCGCCGACAGGCAGAGGTGGGCCCCCACTGCCAGCAACGTTGCAAAAACAAATCTTTTCGTCATATCCATTTATTATTTTAATTACATGATACGTTTCCTGTGCGATGGCAATCTGTCCTTCGCACGGCAAAGATAACACCTGCCGGCCGATGGTGCAAGAAGAATTTCCCCAAAGTTCCGTAGGGATTTCCCTAAAGATTGCCTATCTTTGCTTCCTCTAATGTGCACACTATGTCAGAAAACGATTCCATACTCATCAAGGGGGCACGCGTCAATAACCTGAAAAACATTGATGTAGAGATACCCCGCAACCAGCTGGTCGTCATCACCGGGCTATCAGGTTCGGGCAAGTCTTCTCTGGCGTTCGACACGCTCTATGCCGAGGGACAGCGCCGCTATGTGGAGAGCCTGAGCAGCTATGCCCGCCAATTCTTAGGGCGCATGAGCAAGCCTGAATGTGACTTCATCAAGGGCTTGCCGCCTGCCATTGCCATCGAGCAGAAGGTGACCAGCCGCAATCCGCGCTCTACCGTAGGTACCTCGACCGAAATCTACGAATACCTGCGCCTGCTCTATGCCCGGGTGGGACGCACCTTCAGCCCCATCAGCGGTCAGGAGGTGAAGAAACACTCGGTGGATGATATTGTGAACTGTATGCTCGAACAGCCCGAAGGCACCCGCTTCACCGTGCTGGCTCCGCTCCTGCTGCACGAGGGACGCACCCTGGAGCAGCAGCTGGAGGCACACGCCAAGCAGGGCTTCGTGCGTCTGGAGGTCAACGGACAGACCGTGCGCATCGATGAGTACCACCCCGAGGAGGGTGATACCGTCTTCCTGCTGGTGGATCGTCTGACCGCCTCGTCGGACAAGGAGACCATGAGCCGCATGACCGACTCGGTGGAGACTGCCATGTACGAAGGCGATGGTGCCTGCCTGCTGCGCTTCTACGAGAGCGACGGTTCCACGCACCTCCACCGGTTCAGTACCAAGTTCGAGGCCGACGGCATCCGCTTCGAAGAGCCTACCGACCAGATGTTCTCGTTCAACTCCCCCATCGGTGCCTGCCCCGAATGTGAAGGCTTTGGACGGGTCATCGGCATCGACGAGCATCTGGTCATCCCCAACCGATCCCTCTCGGTGTATGACGGGGCTGTGGTGTGCTGGCGTGGCGAGAAGATGGGCGAATGGCGGGATATGGTGATCCGCGGAGCCGAGAAGGCCGGATTCCCCCTCTTCACACCCTACTACCAGCTCACCGACGAGCAGCGCCGGATGCTGTGGGACGGGTGCCGCTACTTCGAAGGCATCCACTCCTTCTTCAAGATGGTGGCAGAGAACCAATACAAGATACAGTACCGCGTCATGCTGGCCCGCTATCGGGGCAAGACGCTCTGTCCCAAGTGCCATGGCACCCGACTGAAGCCCGAAGCCTCGTATGTGAAAGTGGGCGGACGGAGCATCTCCGAACTGGTAGACCTGCCTGTGAGCGAACTGGCCCGCTTCTTCCACGACCTGACGCTCACTCCGCACGAAGAACAGATAGCCTGCCGCATACTGACCGAGATAAAGAGCCGCCTGCAGTTCCTGCTCGACGTAGGACTGGGCTACCTCACCCTCAACCGGCTGAGCAACTCCCTGTCGGGAGGAGAGAGCCAGCGCATCAACCTCACCACTTCACTGGGCAGCAGCCTGGTGGGCAGTCTCTACATCCTCGATGAGCCCAGCATCGGCCTGCACAGCCGCGACACCGACCGCCTCATCAAGGTGCTTCGCCAACTGCAGCAGTTGGGCAACACGGTGGTGGTGGTGGAGCACGACGAGGAGATTATCCGCGCGGCCGACTACATCATCGACATCGGTCCCAACGCCGGCCGACTGGGTGGCGAGGTGGTCTATCAGGGCCGGGTGGACGAGCTGTCCAGCCTGTCGGACGCGGCCGACTCTCCCAGCTACACGGTGCGCTACCTGCTGGGACAGGAGACCATCCCCGTGCCCCCTCATCGCCGTCCGTGGAAGGATTATAGCGAAATCAAGGGAGCCCGCGAGCCCAACCTGAAGGGCATCGCCGTGCGCTTCCCGCGCAACGTGATGACCGTCGTGACCGGTGTCAGCGGTTCGGGCAAGAGTACCCTCGTGCGCGACATCTTTTATCGGGCTCTCAAGCGCGAATTGGACGAGTGCAGCGAGCGTCCCGGCGAGTACGCCTCCATCGGCGGCGACCTGCAGAACCTGCGCAACGTGGAGTTTGTAGACCAAAACCCCATCGGCAAGTCATCGCGCAGCAACCCCGTCACCTACCTCAAGGCTTACGACGAGATACGCAAGCTCTATGCCGACCAGCCGCTGGCCAAGCAGATGGGCTTCAGCGCCGGCTACTTCAGCTTCAACAGCGAGGGGGGCCGATGCGAAGAGTGCAAGGGCGAAGGCTCCATCACCGTCGAGATGCAGTTTATGGCCGCCCTTGTACTGGAGTGTGAGTCGTGTCACGGACGCCGCTTCAAGAGCGATACGCTAGAGGTGAAGTTCCATGGCCAGAGCATCTACGACATTCTGGAGATGACGGTCAATCAGGCCATCGAGTTCTTCACCGAACAGAAGCAGAGCAAGATTGTCCGCCGGCTACAGCCCCTGCAGGACGTAGGGCTGGGATACATCAAACTGGGCCAATCCTCCTCCACCCTGTCGGGTGGTGAGAACCAGCGCGTCAAGCTGGCCTACTACCTCAGCCAGGAGAAAGCCGACCCTACCCTCTTCATCTTCGACGAGCCTACCACAGGCCTCCACTTTCATGACATCAAGCGGCTGCTTCAGGCATTCGATGCCCTGATTGTGCGCGGACACTCCATTGTCATCATCGAACACAACCTCGATGTCATCAAGTGCGCCGACCACATCATCGACCTGGGTCCTGAAGGCGGCAACGAAGGTGGCCAACTCGTCGTGTGTGGCACCCCCGAAGCCGTGGCCGCCTGTGAGGCGAGCCATACAGGTCGTTTTTTGAGAGACAAACTGGCCGAAAAGGCTTCCGAATAGTCAGATTTCTAATAACGAATGTTAATTTGTTGCATTTATCGGACATAAAACAACGGATATTACAGGATTACAACTATTTTTGCATAATGTATGACTTTATAAACGATGCCTTATGAACAATACGCACCACTTTCGGATTTCTTGGCTACCCCTGCTAGCAGTATTCGGATTGATTTCCCATAGTTGCAGCGATGACGTCTACGACCCTACCAAGAAACGTGACATTGCTCCTGCCGAGAATCCGTTTGGTGCCGACTTCACTGCACCCAGCGGGTTTGATTGGTCTATGTTGAGCACCGTTTCGCTGCAAGTAGAGGTACAGGACATCTACAACGGCTCATACGAATACCTCATCGAGGTGTTCACCAGCTCCCCCCACGCCAATCCGGCTCCGGCTCCCATTGCCGCCGGCTATGCCAACAGCGACCATCTCTATACGACGACCCTTTCCGTACCTGCCGGCACTGACCGCCTCTTCATCCGCAAGACCTCTCCCCGCCAGGCAAAGGAGATCTACGAGTATGCTGTCCAGCCGAATATGGTGTGCAAGCTCTACCGTCAGCAGACAGGGACACGCCTGCCCGCCAGCACACACCGCTTCCGGTCACAGGCCAAGATGCCACGGCCTACCGCTTCAGCTCCCCAGATACCCGAAGATGCTACAGAGTGGAAGATAAAGAATGATTGGGCATCCCAATGGAATGCCGGCAACTACATCCTCACTGACTCCATCGGTAGTGAATCGTTTAACGTACAAGTTGGCAGCGGAGTCAATCTCTATGTCAACAGTGCGGTATCATTGGCCGGCCTGACTCTCCAAAGCGGCTCCTCACTGACTATCCTTGCAGGTGGCTCATTGACTTTGAGTAACCAGTTGAATGCCCAAAGTGGCAGCAACGTAGGCAACTACGGCACACTGGATGTGGCCCACACCAATATCAGTACCAGCAGTTTGCTGCTCAACCAAGGGGCAATCAGCGTCAGTGGCCGAATGGGCTTGACCAGCTGTACCGTCGACAACTACGGTACCATCCAAGCCCAAGGTTCCTCGTACGAAAGCATACAAACCAATAGCACGACCGATGTTGTCATCAACAACTATGCCGGTGCTACCATCCAAGCCACGGCCATCAACAATGGTTGTACGCTGAACAACGAAGGCCGCATTGAAGCGAACGAAATTAGCGGTAGGGGACCTATGAGCATCAACAACCAAAGTACCGGCATACTCCAGGCAGAGCGTCTGGGTGGCAATCCCCTGCAATTAGTTAACGATGGTTCCATGAGAGTGGACGAGTTAGACACACACGGCTCCAATGCCTCGATTACCAACCAATGTACACTCATTATCACCGATGAGTTGAAGTGTTCCGGCACCCTGACACTCAACAACGGTTCTCTGGTCGGCGGCTGGACAGGCCAGCGCTGGCTACCCATCAGCAAATTGGAACTGAACAACGGCACATCCGTCTCCATGAACAGTTCCTACATCCTAGCTGAGCATATCGTGTGCGGAAGTGGTGTCAACATCCAAGCCACAGGAGCCGCCTCCATGATACAGACTGAAGATATTCGGTATGAACAGACTACCCAACTCTCCGGCCCTCTCTACCTCGACTGCAATGAGGAGCTGAATGTAGGTGAAGAGTACGCATGGCGCTACTCGAAGGACGATCAGGTAGTTACATCCATCCCCATGAACAGTGCTCGGGCCTACATTGAAACCTGTAGCGGAGTGATGTATGACCGTCAGGAAGCGCCTGAAACTAGCGGTGACAGTGGCAACACCGGTGGCGACGGTGGCAATACTGGTGGCGACGGTGGCAACACTGGCGGTGACGGTGGCAACACCGGTGGCGACGGTGGCAACACTGGCGGTGACGGTGGCAATACCGGTGGCGACGGTGGCAATACCGGTGGCGACGGTGGCTACACTGGCGGAGACGGTGGCAACACCGGTGGTCACGCTTGGGACACTGGTGGCTTCGAGCCAGACCCGGATCCAGAACCTGCTCCGGAACCTGAGCCCGACCCGGCTCCCAGCGTACCTCCCATGCCCGAAGAGGTCACCCCCGTATCATCCTGCACCTATGCCTTCGAGGACAACTGGCCGCTCTACGGTGACTACGATTTCAATGACATTGTCCTCACCATTGATGCCATCAAGCTGACTACAAGAAAGTCCGGTCAGCTGAAAGAAGCCAAGATTGAGGGAACTTTGAAAGCTGTGGGAGCCAGTCGTGTCTTAGGAATCGGTATTCGTTTCTTAGGATTGGACAACAGCTTTACCTACAATGACTTTCAATGTAATTGGACCACAGGGAATACCACTTGGGAAGAGGGTAACGACCACCCGACCCTCATCTTGACCGAAGATGCTTTTGCTCAAGTGGCCGGTTCCGGAAACAAGCGCGCGTTCTTGAATACAGAACGTGACGGCTATAAGCGTCAATACAAAGGCTTTGACCTGAGAATCAAGTTCCCCAACGAAAACATCTCCCCGGAAGCGTTTGATTTGTCCCAACTCGATGTCTTCATCTTCTGCCGTACCAAGGCCTACACTCCCTACCGGCGCGAGATACACTTGGCCGGTTACCGCCCCACCAACTGGGCCGACCGATCTTACGAAGGCACCGGCAACGACAATGGCTATCGCAACTATACCAGCAACGAAGGGTTGTCTTGGGGCATCTGTGTGCCCAGCAAAGATTGGCGCTGGCCGTTGGAATACTATAATATTATCAATGAGTCAGTCTATCCCCAGTTTGAGAGTTGGGTGAAGAGCGGCAGCTCTATGAACTCCACCTGGTACTACGACTACGACTCCAGCAAAGTATATTAACCTCCATTCAGAACATCCATTATCCTATTCGTGACATGAAACAGATATTACTTGTAGATGACAAAATAACCATTGGCAGAGTGCTTTCCATGTATTTGGGCAAAGAATACGAGCTCGTTTACCGCGAAGATGGCCTTAAAGCCATCGAATGGCTCAACGAGGGGCACGATCCTGCGCTCATCATTACAGACATCCGTATGCCCCACATGGATGGCATCGAGTTCCTTCACTACGTCAAGCAGAACGAGTTGCTGAAGCATATCCCCGTCATCATGCTCTCCAGCGAAGAGAGTACCACCGAGCGTATCCACCTGCTGGAAGCCGGTGCCGACGACTATATACTGAAGCCCTTCAATCCCTTGGAGTTGAAAGCACGCATCCGCAAGTACTTCTGACGTATGCTGTACTATATCTATATAGGAGAAGACCCCACAACCATCGACCACATCAGGCAGATGGCTGACGGCATGTTTATGACGGCTTCCGGCGTACAGCAAGCGATTGAACAGGTCAAGGGCATACGCGAGCGCTACAACACGCTGTTCCTCATCGAGCAGCACCAAGCCAAGAGCGACTGTCGCCGCATAGCAACCCTTCATGAGCAGTGTCCTTTTGCCTATATGGTCTTGGTGACCCCTCATCTGGATGGTGAAGCACGCAAAGACTACCTGCAAGCCGGTGTGCAAAACACCTTGGCGCCCACTTGCACGGAAGAGAGCCTGCGCACGCTCGAACACTTTCTGGAGGTACGCAAGAGCCACCGCCTGGAGGAGTTCAGCCATGCGCACCACTCCCTCCATGCGTTCCATCTCCCCTTGTGGAAGCGTGCGTTCGACATCTGCTTTGCCGGTACAGCCGTCCTGCTACTCTCTCCCCTGCTGCTGGCCACCGCCATTGCCATCCGCTTGGAGAGCAAAGGGCAGATTATCTACCGTTCAAAGCGAGTTGGCACCAACTACCAGATCTTCGACTTTCTGAAGTTCCGCTCTATGTATAGCAATGCCGACAAGCGGCTCAAGGAGCTTGGTTCACTCAACCAATACAGCCAGGCCCCATCCGCAGAGCCGGAACTAACCGCCTCCGGCGCACCCGAAAGGCAGGTCGACCGCCTCACGGCCAGTGCAGCGCGAGCCCAC
>CAMGAL010000009.1 GCA_946007445.1 uncultured Mediterranea sp. | reverse complement strand
CCTGGCGCAGACGGCGGGCGTCACCTCGCAGGGCGTGCCTTTCATTTATGCCGGCGAGGAGGTGATGCGCGACAAGAAGGGCGTGCACAACAGCTTCCAGAGCCCTGACTCCATCAACGCCATCGACTGGAGCCGCAAGGCACTTCATGCCGATGTGTTTGCCTACTACAAGGGGCTCATCAGCCTGCGCAAGCACCATCCGGCCTTCCGTCTGGGCGATGCCGAGCTGGTGCGCAAGCATCTGGAGTTCCTGCCGGTAGAGGGTAGTAACCTGATTGCCTTCCGACTGAAGGAGAATGCTGGAGGCGACAGCTGGAACAACATCATCGTGGTGCTCAATGCCCGCCGCGAGCCGGCCAAGCTGGAGGTGCCCGAAGGACGCTATACCGTGGTGTGCCGCGACGGACAGATCAACGAGCAGGGATTGCTCACCGTCTACGGTCCGCAACTCTCCGTTCCGGCCCAGTCGGCCCTGATTCTGCATCAGTAAGCGGAACCCCTTTCACACTTTTCTCGGGAGGAAAAAATATTTTCTTCCCGAGAAACGTCACATTGTTGCTTTTGCGCCCGATTTGCACTATCTTTGCCGGCCAAAGCAAAAAGCTATGAGTGATAAAAGAACAGAAAGTCAAGTGATATTCGACCGGAATGCCGTGGAGTTTGTGACGGTAGCTGCCGAATTCTGCAAGTTCCTGGAGGGTGCCGAGGGTGCCAAGCGGGCCGACTTCGTCGATACCAGTCTGAAGATACTGCCTTTGCTCTATCTGAAAGCTCTGTTGCTGCCTCCCTGCGAGGTGCTGGGCGACGAGGAGCTGGAGTCGTACGTCACCGAAGAGACCTACGAGGTGCTGCGCCTCAACCTGGCCGACATCCTGGCCGAGCACGATGACTATCTGGATGTCTTCGTAGAGGATATGAAGTACAGCGACCAGCCCATCACCCGCTACATCTCGGAAGACCTGGCCGACATCTATCAGGACATCAAGGACTTTATATTTGTTTTCCAGCTGGGACTCAACGAGACCATGCACGATGCGCTGGCCACCTGCCAAGAGCACTTCCGCCTCTATTGGGGGCAACGGCTGGTCAATACGCTGCGGGCCCTGCACGACTTGAAGTTCGGCCAGGGGCACCACGAAGATACGGATGAGGAGGAGGAACTCTGAATGGAACAGCTGCATCGACCACTCCCCCTGCTCATCCGACGCAAGATGACCAAGGAAGCCATTCAGGAGCTTCCCAAGGTGCTCTTCCCTGGAAAAATCCATCTGGTCACTACGCCGGAGGAGGCCGACAGGGCCGTCACCTTCCTGAAGCAATACACCCTGCTCGGCATTGATACCGAGACGCGCCCGGCGTTCAACCGCGGGCAGCACCACAAGGTGGCCCTGCTGCAGGTGGCTACCGACGACCACTGCTTCCTCTTCCGCCTCAACCAGATAGGGCTGACCCTGCCCGTCATCCTGCTGCTGGAGAATCCGCACATCACCAAGATAGGACTCTCGCTGAAGGACGACCTCATGATGCTGCACAAGCGGGCTCCCTTCGAGCCGCGAGGCTTCGTGGAGATTCAAGACATCGTGCGCCCCTTCGGCATCGAGGATCTCAGCCTGCAGAAAATCTATGCCAATCTGTTCGTCGATAAGATCTCGACATCCCAACCCCCCCCCCACTGGGAGGCCGAACGCCTCACCGCATCGCCGCAACGCTATGCCGCCACCGATGCCTGGGCGTGCCTCAACATCTACCACCTGCTGCAGGAGTTGAAGGAGAGCGGCGACTATGAACTGGAACCGATGGAAGAGCTGAAAATAGAAAATTGCAACTGATAACTGTTAACTGTTAATTGAAATATCCATTCTCCGTGTATAAGCTATATCTGAAATCCGGCAAAGAGGAGTCGCTGAAGCGCTTCCATCCCTGGGTCTTCTCGGGAGCCATAGCCCGTATGGAGGGCGAACCCGAAGAGGGCGAACTGGTAGAAATCTATACCTCCAAAGGTGAATTCATTGCCAAAGGCCATTGGCAGATAGGCAGCATAGCCGTCCGCGTGCTGACATTCCGTCCGGACGAGGAGATTGATGCCGCCTTCTGGCAGCGCCGGTTGGAGGTGGCCTATGCCATGCGCTGCAGCATCGGCATCGCCGAGCATCCCGACAACAATACCTATCGGTTGGTGCATGGCGAGGGCGACAATCTGCCGGGACTGGTGATAGACATCTATGGCCGCACCGCCGTGATGCAGGCCCACTCGGCCGGTATGCACCTGCAGCGGATGGCCATTGCCGATGCTTTGAGCCGCGTGCTGGGCAGCAAGTTGGACAACATCTATTATAAATCGGAGACGACCCTCCCCTTCAAGGCGGACCTCTATCCCGAGAACGGATTCCTGCGTGGAGGCAGCAACGACAACGTGGCTACCGAGTATGGACTGAAGTTCCACATCGACTGGCTGAAGGGACAGAAGACGGGTTTCTTTGTCGATCAGCGGGAAAACCGCGCCCTGCTGGAGCGCTATGCGCGTGGCCGCTCGGTGCTCAACATGTTCTGCTATACCGGCGGATTCTCCGTCTATGCCATGCGGGGTGGGGCGACACTGGTGCACTCGGTGGATAGTTCGGCCAAGGCCATCGACCTCACCAATCGGAACATCGAGCTCAACTTCCCCGGCGACACCCGCCATGCGGCTTACGCTGAAGATGCGTTCAAGTACCTGGATCGCATGGGCGACCAGTATGATCTGATTATCCTCGACCCGCCGGCCTTTGCCAAGCATCGCGATGCCTTGCGCAATGCCTTGCAGGGCTATCGGAAACTGAATGCTCGGGCATTTGAGAAGATCAAGCCCGGCGGCATCTTGTTCACCTTCTCCTGCTCGCAGGCGGTCAGCAAAGAGAATTTCCGCACAGCGGTATTCACGGCTGCTGCCATGTCGGGGCGCAGTGTGCGCATCCTCCATCAGCTCACGCAGCCGGCCGATCATCCGGTCAACATCTACCATCCCGAAGGGGAATATCTGAAGGGATTGGTGCTCTATGTGGAGTAAAAACGAATAGAAGTATTAAATAATGTTACATCCAAGAAAAAAGTAGTGCAATTATTATGTTTGATAACATAAAACCTCTACCTTTGCACTGTGTTTTTCATGGTATTAGATTTAAGGTTAATGAAGATTGGGCGTCTGGGATAGATGCCCTTCTTTTTTTTATCTCTCTCTGATGCTTCGTTTCGCAGATTTTCGCTATTTTTGCCCCAATAAAAATCAATTCGCATCACCATGAACATCAAGATCCGCTTAATTCTGATGAATTTCCTGCAGTTTGCCATCTGGGGAGCCTACCTCACCTCCATGGGCAGCTACCTGGTCACTGTAGGGCTTGCCAAAAACATTGCGCTTTTCTACGCCATTCAAGGCATTGTGAGCCTCTTCATGCCTGCATTGGCGGGCATCGTGGCCGACCGTTGGCTTCCTGCCCAGCGGATGCTGGGGCTTTGTCATTTCGTGGGTGGTCTGTTCATGCTGGCTACGGGCTATTATGGGATGCAGGCTGGCGATACGCCTGCTTTCGGGATGCTGTTTGGACTCTATACGCTCAGCGTGGCTTTCTATATGCCCACGTTGGCCCTCTCCAACTCGGTGGCCTACAACGCTTTGGAGCGTGAGGGACTCGATACGGTCAAGGCCTTTCCGCCTATCCGCATATTCGGTACCATCGGCTTCATCTGCACCATGCTGGTGGTCGATGCTTTGGGCTATCAGGCCTCCTATGCCCAGTTCTTCATCTCGGGCTTGCTGGGCATCGTGCTGGGTGCCTATGCCCATACTTTGCCGGCTTGTCCCGTCAGCCGCGGAGGCAATCGGAAGAGTCTGGTTGATGCGTTGGGCCTGAAGGCATTCGCGCTCTTCAAGCAGCGCAAGATGGCCATCTTCTTCATCTTCTCCATGTTGCTGGGTGTTTCCTTGCAGATTACCAACGGCTTTGCCAATCCGTTCATCACCTCTTTCAAGGAGATACCTGAATATGCCGGTACGTTTGGTGCGAACCATGCCAATGCGCTCATCTCGCTGTCGCAGTGCTCGGAGACGCTATGTATCTTGCTGATTCCCTTCTTCCTTCGTCGGTTTGGCATCAAGCGCGTCATGCTCATTGCTATGTTTGCCTGGGTGCTTCGCTTTGGCTTGTTCGGTGCCGGCAATCCGGGCAGTGGTGTATGGATGTTCGTCCTCTCCATGATAGTCTACGGTGTAGCTTTCGACTTCTTCAATATCTCCGGCTCACTCTTTGTGGACAAGGAGACCGACCGGAGCATCCGTTCCAGTGCTCAGGGGCTCTTCATGATTATGACCAACGGGCTCGGAGCTACCATTGGCACATTGGCCGCGCAAGCCGTGGTCAACCATTTTGTCTATAACCTCCCGCCAGATACCTCCGGGTTGGTGGTCATCGAAGGATGGACGCACTGCTGGTATATCTTTGCCGCGTATGCTCTGGTGGTGGGCATCCTGTTTGCTTTGATTTTCAAATACAAGCATCAAAGAACTGATATCTGATATCTGATATACTTCATACTTTATACTAAATGTTCTATACCCCTGACATACAGACCCAAGCCGAGCTGCCCGAAGAGGAAGCGGCACATGCCGTTCGTGTGCTGCGGCTACAGGCCGGCGATGAGATAGAACTGACCGATGGTCAAGGTAACTTCTATCGGGCTGAGTTGACGACGGTTTCTGCCCGCCGCTGCCTGGTGCGGATATTGGAGACCTTGCCGCAACCTCCCTTGTGGAAGGGACATCTGCATCTGGCTATGGCTCCCACCAAGAATATGGACCGTACAGAGTGGTTCGCCGAGAAAGCGACCGAAATAGGCTTTGACGAGTTGACCTTCTTGCTCTGTCGTCACTCGGAGCGTAAAGTCATCAAGACGGAACGCATTCAGAAAATTCTGGTATCGGCCTTGAAGCAATCGCTCAAGGCCCGTCTGCCTCGGCTCAATGAGATGACTCCGTTTGAGCAGTTTGTCCGCCAATCTTATGAAGGGCAGAAGTTTATAGCCCATTGCCATCCGGGCGAGAAAGCCTTGCTGAAGGAGGTGTTGCGGCCTGATGAGGATGCTTTGGTGCTGATAGGTCCGGAGGGCGATTTTAGCGAAGAAGAGGTGGCGTTGGCCTGTGCGTGTGGGTTCCAGCCCATCAGTCTGGGGGCTTCCCGACTGCGTACGGAGACAGCTGCTCTGGTGGCTTGCCACTTGATGAACCTGGCACACAGTTGAGTGAACTACGAAATATAACTTAATAAGTGAATTGTCATGAAGAAAGTCTTACTATGGATAAGTCTGGTAGTGGGATTGCTGTGGGGATGCCGTTCCGATGCGCCTACCGAGTATAGTCATGTGGTGCCTGCCAGTGTCAACGAACTGGTGGTCGTCCACCTCCACTCACTGATGGAGAAAGCCGGCATGACCGGCGAGCATGGACAAGCCTTGCTGCAACAAGCTACGGCCTTGCTCTTGGATGGCTATCCAGTTTTCAGCGATGAGCTGCTCGCTCTTCAGAAGGAGAAAGTCGGGGTTGGCATTGACTGGGAGAAGCCTGCCTACCTGTTTCCACTCCCCGGCCAGCATGTTGCTGCCATTGCGCTATGCATCCATGATATGGAACGATGGGAATCTGTGGTGGAGAGACTGGTCAAGGCACAAGTTCTCACTGCGCCCGAAAAGGGTCGCCAGTGCCGACGCACCGTATTGACCGCCGGCCGCTTGGGCCTCTACTACAACCAGGGTACCCTGCTGATGCTGTTGGCCGATGGCTCCGAACCGATAGCCTCCCTGCATGGCAAGGCCGATGAACTGCTGGCGCAAACGGAAGAACAGAGCATTCATGCCCACCAATATTATGATGCCTTGATGAAGCAGGTGGGGGATATACGTCTGATGGCCACGCCGGAGTCGCTTCCCTTTGACTTGCGGGGCATTCTGAAGTACCCTTCGGGCACACCTCTGCTGGGGCATCTGCTCTTCGATGCAGGACGTATCGAGGCAGAAGTAGGCCGGGCAGGTTTTGAAGGGGAGAGCAGTGAAAGCGATACACCTTTCCGTCCCTCCAACTCCATGGAACTGCAGGGAGCCATGATGGCCATCATGCACGGACGCCCATTCCATATCGAGTTGGGCTACGAGGAGTTGCTCACCATCAGCAACATCGGGGTGATGATGGAGTATGCACCCGACGATCCGCAGCTCTCGATGGTTTCCTCGCTGATCAGTCAGGTGCAGAGCCTTACCTTGCGAGGTGATACCAACCGCTCGCGTTTCGTGCTGTCGCTTCATGACAAAAGCCAGAATGCCTTGAAGCAGCTGGTTGACTTTGTGCAGAAATTGTTCTTATAGTTCCTTGTCGGCATGAATGAAATCCATTTGAAACAGGTGCTGCCTATGGCTTTTGGCCGTCAGACCGACCTCTCGTCGGATGTGTGGCAGAAAGAACTGACTTTCAACCGATCGAAGAGTTATCTGATAGAAGCAGCCTCGGGAATGGGCAAATCCTCCCTATGTAGCTATCTCTATGGTTATCGGCACGACTATGCGGGCACCATCCTGTTTGACCAGACCGACCTTCGAACTTTGGACACGGCCCAATGGGTGGAAATCCGACGTTGCCACCTCAGCTTGCTTTTTCAGGAATTGCGCCTTTTTGGTGAGCTGACTGCATGGGAAAACGTATTACTCAAGAACCAATTGACCCATCATAAGGACGAAAAGGAGATTCTCAGCCTCTTTGAGGCATTAGGTATCGCAGACAAGTGTCACCAACGTGCCGACCGACTCTCCTTCGGGCAACAACAACGAGTGGCTTTTATCCGTTGTCTCTGCCAGCCGTTTGACTTCATCCTGCTGGACGAACCGGTGAGCCATTTGGATGATGCCAATGCTGCTACGATGGCCCGCCTGCTGGCAGATGAGGCTCTCCGGCAAGGGGCCGGCATCGTGACTACTTCCATTGGCAAGCGGTTGCCGCTGGACTATGACGTAACCATCAAACTCTGACAGAACGATGAAGATAGTGTGGAAATTGCTCCGTCATCACCTCAGTGTGGGACAACTGACGGGATTCTTTTTGGCCAATCTCGTGGGTCTGATTATCGTGTTGCTGGGCATACAGCTCTATTGCGATGTGTTGCCTCTCATGGCCGGTCGAGACAGTTTGCTCAAGAAGGAGTATATCGTGGTGGGCAAACGCATCACGGCTTTGGGCGGTCTGGTCCGGCAGAGCCATACGTTCTCGACCGAAGAGATAGAGGAGCTGCGTCGCCAACCCTTTGCCCAGTCAGTAGGCCTGTTTACGCCGTCGCGATTCAAGGTCACAGCCGGGGTCGGTATGGAGCAAGCCGGCATCCGCCTCTCTACAGAGATGTTTTTCGAGGCGGTTCCCGACGAGTTCATAGATACTGATACCCATCAATGGGACTTTCAGGAGGAGGAAGGAGTTGTTCCCATCATCTTGCCACGCAGTTACCTCAGCCTCTATAACTTTGGATTTGCGCAGAACCGTCGTTTGCCCAAGCTTTCCGAAGGAGTGTTGGGGATGATTCGGATGGAGGTGACGCTGCGGGGAGCGGGGCAGACGGCCCAATACCGGGGGCGGATAGCGGGCTTTTCCAATCGGTTGAACACCATACTAGTGCCTCAAAAGTTTATCGACTGGGCCAATCGGACCTTCGCGCCGGGCGAACGCATAGAACCGGCACGCCTCATCATCGAAGTGAAGAATCCGGCCGATCCGGCTCTTCAAGCTTATTTCAAAGCGAAAGGCTATGAAGCGGAGGGGGGTGCGCAGGATGCCGGTA
Source organism: uncultured Mediterranea sp. (assembly GCA_946007445.1). Lineage (GTDB taxonomy): Bacteria > Bacteroidota > Bacteroidia > Bacteroidales > Bacteroidaceae > Bacteroides. The sequence goes on along the minus strand of CAMGAL010000009.1, from coordinate 10,472 downwards.
AGGTCAGCTACTTGTTGCGTGTGGCAGCCGGCGTGGTGACCGGCATCGGTGGTCTGATTTCGCTCTTGGCATTCTACGTCTTGCTGTTGAGTGTTTTCTTATTGCTGCAGAAGAACAGTACGAATCTGAAAAACCTATTGCTTATCGGATATAGTCCTGCGCAGGTGGCCCGTCCGTACTATCGCCTCACGTGGTCACTTAGCCTCTGCGTACTGCTTTTGGCCGAAGGGGTGGTCTGCGCGATGCGTATGGTCTACATGGCCCGACTTCGTGAGCTGTTCCCCACCTTGGAGGGCGGAACTCTCTGGATCAGTTTGGCTGCTGGGGTAGTGATATTTCTCGTATCCTCCCTCATCAACATGGTCTGCATCCATCGGAAGGTCCAGTCGCTCTTTTCCCAGCAGTGAAACTAAGTTTTGGGTCAAGCGTTGCTTCACCTCTTCCATCGGTATCTCACGCCCCAATTCTTTCTGCAACGAGGTGACGCCTTTGTCAATGAACCCGCAAGGATTGATGTAGCTGAAATAGCGCAGGTCGGTATTCACATTCAGGGCCAAACCATGCATGGTGACATAGTGGCTGCTGCGTACTCCGATGGCACATATCTTGCGGGCACGTGCTTGGTCGCCATCCAGCCATACGCCTGTAGCCTTTTCCACGCGGCCGGCTACGATGCCATATGAGGCACAAACGCGGATGACTGCCTCTTCCAGCAGATGGATATACTCCTTCAATCCCAAACCAAACTCTTCGAGATTGAGAATCGGGTAGCATACCAGCTGACCGGGGCCATGATAGGTAATGTCCCCGCCGCGATCTATGTGGAAGAGGGTGGCGCCGATGCGTTGCAGTTGCTCGTCGGAGAGCAACATGTTCTGAACCTTGCCGCTCCGTCCCAAGGTATAGACGTGGGGATGTTCGCACAGCAGGATGCGGTTTTCATACGTCTGGCCGCCCTGTTTGGCGGCTACCAGCGTGTTGAACAGCTCCTCTTGCTGTTTCCAGGCTTCGGCGTATTCTATCTGATGCCAGTCTTCTATCAAAGTTTTCATAGGGTACTGATTTGATGTTCGGGTACAAAAATAGCGATTTCCGTATGAAAGACCATCGGTGGAAGCGAAAAAATGGCTACTTTTGCGCTTCCAAAATCCTATGAGCTATGACACCAAAAGCTGTTCAATTCGTTTCGTTGGGGCCGGGTGACCCGGAACTCATCACCTTGCAGAGCCTTCATGCCAAGCATTCGGCCGACTGCATCTTTTTTCCGGTCACGCTTTGCCGGGAGGGAGGCTGGTTGTCCCGTTCGGCAGACATCCTTCGCCAACTGCATATCCCTGAAGAGGCTATCCGTCCTTTTCTCTTGCCGATGCAGAAAGAGCGTACGGCGGCTTGGAGTGCCTATGAGGAGGTGTATGGGCAGGTGCGGCAGCTCTATGAGGCCGGTCGGCGCGTCTGTGTCGTGGCCGAGGGTGATGCCGGTCTGTACAGCTCTATTCATTATGTGCTGGAACGGCTGCAAGCTGATGGCATCCCTGTGCTTCAACTGGCCGGTGTTCCTGCCTTTGTCGCTTCGGGCGCCCGTGCTGCTCTTCACCTGGTCAGCCAGGAAGAACGTCTTGTCGTCTGTCCCGGCAATGCAACGGCGGATGAGCTGGAGCGCTTCACGGCCGATGCCTATACGGTGGTAGTGATGAAATTGCCCCAGTGTGCCGACGAGGTGAAGCGGTTCTTGGCGGCTTCGCCATGTGTGGATGTTCACTATTTCGAGCATACGGGGATGGCGGACGAGTGTTATCTGACGGATCCCTATCGCATCTGTGAGCGACCTTTTCCCTACTTCTCCCTATTGATTGTCAAGTCTCAAAATAGGAATTAAGACTATTTGGCTATCTGTAGTGACTATGTTTGGGGGAAATGGTGTATCTTTGCCAACTATAAACAAATAATTAAAGGATAAATCATGAAACGATTTGCAATCTACATCTGTCTGCTGGTGATGAGTATCGGATACGCGGCTGCACAAGGCAAGGCTGAAATCAAGTTTGACAAGACCTCTCACGACTTTGGTACCTTTCCGGAAGAAAGTCCTGTTGTGACCTGCACGTTCACCTTCACGAATATCGGTGATAGTCCGTTGGTTATCCATCAAGCAGCCGCCTCTTGCGGTTGTACCGTGCCCGAGTTCACTCAGGAACCTGTGATGCCCGGTCAGACCGGCACGGTGAAAGTGACCTATAACGGCACGGGCAAGTACCCCGGCCATTTCAAGAAGTCCATCACGTTGCGTACCAATGCCAAAACAGAGATGCTGCGCCTCTTCATTGAGGGCGACATGACTCCTAAAGGCGAATAGATTGAGCGCAATTTTGCAGAGAATCCACCCCGTATTCTTACATTTTCACTATCTTTGCACCCACTTTAGTGAAACAACAACATCTTTTTTAGAATTCTATGATAGGAAAAATCGAACAGCTTCTGCAGGAAGTGGAAGCAATGGAGGCTGCCAATGCCGATGAGCTGGAGGCCTTACGCATCAAATATCTCAGCAAGAAGGGAGCTATCAACGAACTGATGGCCGACTTCCGTCTGGTGCCTGCCGAGCAGAAGAAAGAGGTGGGTATGCGGCTGAACGAACTGAAGAACAAGGCTCAGGAAAAGATTGCTGCCTTGAAAGAACGCTTTGAAAACATGGATAATGGTAGCGAAGAGATGGACCTCACTCGCACTGCTTATCCTATAGAGTTGGGGACGCGCCATCCGCTGACCATCGTCAAGAACGAGATTATTGATATCTTTGCCCGTCTGGGATTCAGCATTGCCGAAGGACCTGAGGTGGAGGATGACCTTCATGTGTTCACCAAACTGAATTTTGCTGCCGACCATCCTGCACGCGACATGCAGGACACCTTCTTCATCGAGCAGAATGAAGAGGACGTGACGAAAAACGTTATCCTGCGCACACACACCAGCAGCGTGCAGGTGCGTGCCATGGAGCATGCCGAACCGCCTATCCGCATCATCTGTCCGGGACGTGTGTATCGCAACGAAGCCATCAGCTACCGGGCACACTGCTTCTTCCATCAGATAGAGGGTCTGTATATCGACAAGAACGTGTCGTTCACCGACTTGAAGCAGGTGCTGCTGTTGTTTGCCAAGGAGATGTTTGGCGAGGATACGAAGATTCGTCTGCGTCCTTCCTACTTCCCCTTTACGGAGCCGAGTGCTGAGATGGACATCAGCTGCAACATCTGTGGCGGAAAAGGCTGCCCCTTCTGCAAGCACACAGGTTGGGTGGAAATCCTGGGCTGCGGCATGGTAGACCCCCATGTGTTGGAGGCCAGTGGCATCGATAGCAAGGTGTATAGCGGTTATGCTTTCGGAATGGGAGTAGAGCGTATCACCAATCTGAAGTATCAGGTGAAAGACCTGCGTATGTTCTCTGAAAACGATACTCGCTTCTTGCGAGAGTTTGAAGCAGCCTATTAGACCATGGAGATATCCAAGGAACCCAAAGCCCGGCTGGTAACGCCGGGCTATTGTTTTATCATTGCGGCCAATTTCCTGCTCTTCTTTGGCTTTTGGCAACTGATGCCCGTGTTGCCTTTCTATTTGCAGGAGGAGTTTGGTGCAGACAAAACCTCTATCGGCGTGGTACTGTCCTGCTATACGATAGCTGCCCTCTGCATTCGTCCCTTTTCCGGCTATCTGCTTGATACCTTTGCGCGAAAGCCTCTTTACCTGTTGGCCTATTTCCTCTTTACTGCCATGTTTGGCGGCTATATGATAGCCGGCACGCTGACTCTCTTCGTCCTTTTCCGTATTATACATGGTGTCTCGTTCGGCACCGTGACGGTAGGGGGCAATACGATAGTCATTGACATCATGCCTTCCGTGCGTCGTGGCGAGGGTTTGGGCTACTATGGACTGGCCAATAACATTGCGATGTCCATTGGCCCGATGACAGGCCTCTTTCTCCATGATGCCGGAGTCTCATATCCGGTCATCTTTTCCTGTTCGGCCGGTTCTTGTTTGGTGGGACTATTGTGTGCTTCGTTGGTGCGTACCCCTTATAAGCCTCCTGTCAAGCGTCCGCCCATGTCGCTGGATCGCTTCATCCTCTTGCGAGGTATTCCGGCTGGCATCAGTTTGCTGCTGCTCTCCATCCCTTATGGCATGACGACCAACTATGTGGCCATGTACGCCCGTCAGATAGGGTTGACGGCTCCTACGGGCTTTTTCTTCACGTTTATGGCAGTCGGTATGGCTGTATCGCGCCTCTTTTCAGGCCGTCTGGTTGACAAAGGGCGTATCACACAGGTCATCAGTTGGGGGCTCTATCTGGTGGTAGCCAGCTTCTTCCTGCTGGCAGCGTGTGTCTATGTGGCGCACTGGAATGCGACCTGTTGCGTGGTGCTGTTTTATGCGATTGCCTTGGGACTTGGTGTAGGATTTGGCAGTATGTTTCCTGCGTACAATACCCTGTTTGTCAATCTGGCTCCTAACAGCCAGCGTGGCACAGCTACCAGTACCTATCTCACCTCTTGGGATGTGGGGATAGGTATTGGTATGCTGGCCGGGGGCTATATCGCCGAAATCAGCTCTTTCAATTTTGCTTATCTGTTTGGAGCCTGTCTGACAGTGGTTTCCACTCTCTACTTCAATGTCAAGGTGGTTCCCCACTTCCAGACTCATCGGTTGCGTTAGCTCATTCTTCGCCCAACCACTCTGCTAAGATACGCTTTATTTCCGCCTGTTGCTCTTCAGAGAGTGTCTGTATGCGGGTGGCATGGCTGCCTGCCTTCCCGATGAAAAGGTGAACATTCTGTTTACCCTTCAGGTAGGTCACGCCGGCCGACGTCCAGGGGTCGGTTTCTCCATAGATGAAGAGTATGCGTGGGTCGTCCTTTTTCAAGAACTTGGAGATGCGACGACTCAGCCGCTTATCGAATCGCAACTCTTTCAGCTCCTCAGGAAGCATCAGACGATGGAGATAGTCGCGCGAACTCTGAATGGAAAGCAATCCCTTGAAGGGACGGATGTCGTATGTGTAGTAACCCAACTCATGAACTGCTTGTACGAAGAACGAGAGGTGCGGGCTGTCAACACGGAAATAATCAGCGTTGCTAATCTCCATCAGGTGCTTGAACAGCTCCTGGTCAGAGGCATCGGTCGCAGGGATGCGGTCGGTGGATGTGCCCCATTGCCAGAGGGCGAAGGGATATTCCAGCACACAAAAGTCATAGATGGTTGAGAGCGGAGCGCGGAACTGCAACGAATACTTCTCGCAATACTGAGCTAAAAGCGGTTCGATGGTTGCGCGCCGGCGCAGCACTTCTCGTTGGAAGTCGAGGATGCGGTTGCGCTGCTACTTGGTGACTAACTGACGAAAGAACTACTCAGCAAGCCTCTCTATCTCGGAGAAGCAGAGCGGAGCCACGTAGGGCACGGAAAAGTCTACATCATCGGGGTAGAATGTGCGGTAGAGTAGGGTGGTCTGTCCACCCTTGCTGATGCCACTGGAGGCCCACTTGCCGCGATAGATGCTCTTGAAGGCAGTCGTGACGGCATGTAGGTCGTGAGCCGAGTTTTCGGTCGTCAGGAATTGCCAATCGCGAGGTTGGGGAGTTGACTCTGCAAAGTAACGATGCTCGACAACCAGCAGGTTGGCACGGATGAGTTGTGACAGCTCTTCCCGATAGTTGGGATGCAGGCTATAAGTGGCATCGTAGCCTTCGGTCTCGATGACGGTAGGTCTGTCAAAGCCCGTATGGCAGAGAAGTATTCGCTGGTTGAAGCTGCCGGCTTCGGGATGGCTATGGTCGATGGGCTGCGTGAAGCGCAACAGGTATCGGTTGGGATAATACTTGCTGGCAGGCAAGGTGTCTATCTGTGTGATGGACACGATTTGCCGTAGCTGCTCTATCAGCGTCTGCTGGGCATGGGCAGGCAGGGCCAGACAGAGGCTTAGCCATAGCCCAAGTAGAGCGGGAAAATACAATCTGGCTTTCATGATCGGTGAGGGGTTACTTCAGCATTTCGTCAATCTGTTTCACCAGTTCGTTGAACTCGTCTTCCTTGTACAGTCGGGTGAGTTTCACGATTTTGCCTTGAGGGTCAATCAAGACATTGCGCGTTATGCCCGCTTTGCGGTCGGCATAGAGGGCAAAGACATCGGCTCCGGGGTCGAGTGCCAAGGGATAGGTCACTTTCGTCTGTTTGGCGAAAGCAAGGACTTTCTCCAGAGGTTCGTCGCGGTCAATGCCTATCAGGACAAAAGAGGAGTTGTCTTTGTGCTTCTGCCAGATGTCGCGCTCGATGAAGGGCATCTCCTTGCGGCACACGCCGCACCAACTGGCGGTGAACTGCAGCATGACGACCTTGCCACGCAGGTCTTTCAGACGCTGGCGGCTGCCATCGGTCAGCTGTACGGTGAAGTCGGGGGCTTCCTGGCCAACTTTGACCAAGTAGCCGTTTTCGTCGGGAGTACTATTTTGTGCTTGGCTGGTCAAGGTAGCAACCAGCAGGATGAGGGTAAATAGAATACGTGTCATGTGTGTAAAGTTTTGAGCTTATGAGTTTTGATAATTATTCTTCAGCCAGTCGATAGATTTCTTTGCACTGCTCCATGGTCAGCTTTACATAGTTGCCCAGCAGTTCGCCCTTGTTGCGGCGGAGGCTCTCTGTCATGCGGTCGATGTCGGGGTGGGGAATACCCAGTTCTGCGAAGGTGGTGGGCAGATCCAATGAGCGGAAGAACTGCTTCAGGCGCAGAATACCTTCTTGTGCTACGGCCTGCAACTCAGCATCCGAGGCTTCTGACGAGGGTTGGGGCACATCCCATACGCGTACGGCAAACTGTACCAGCTTGCCCATGTTGTGCGTGACCATCCAGGTCATCCAGGCGGGGAATATGACCGACAGGCCGGCACCGTGTGTCACATCATAGATGGCACTGATTTCATGTTCCAAAGCGTGAGACGACCAATCCTCTTCTCGTCCCACACCGCAGGTGCCGTTGTGGGCTACCATACCACTCCACATGATGTTGGCGCGTGCCTCGTAGTCGTTAGGGTTGGCCATGACCTTGGGTGCTTCGGCGATGATGGCTTTGAGAGTCCCTTCGCAGAGTCGGTCACTGATTTCTACCTGGGGCGTATTGGTGAAGTAGCGCTCCATGATGTGGGCCATCATATCAGCAATGCCGGCAGCCGTCTGGGCGGGAGGCAAAGTGCAGGTGAGGGCCGGATTGAGGATGGAAAAGACCGGACGCAACTTGAAGGGAGCGCAGAGCCCCAATTTCTGCAAGGTCTCCATGCGGGTGATGACCGCATTGCCTGAGCCTTCGCTGCCTGCGGCAGGAATGGTCAGCACGACAGCTACCTTCAGGGCACGTTCCACCTTGGCTTTCCCTACGAAGAAGTCCCAGAAATCGCCCTCATAGGGCACTCCTGCAGCAATGGCTTTGGCCGTGTCGATGACAGAGCCGCCACCTACTGGCAGCAGCATATCGGCTCCTTCGCGACGGCACAGGTCGATGCCTTCATACACCTTAGAGTCAACGGGATTGGGCTGGATGCCACCCAGTTCGCAGTGGGGGAGTCCGGCTGCATCGAGCGACTGCTTGACGCGGTCGAGCAAACCGCTACGCACCACGGAGCCTCCTCCGTAGACAATCATCACCTTTTGGGCTCCATACTTGAGGGCCAAAGCGCCCACTTGCTGCTCTGTATCGCGTCCGAATACGAATTCCGTCGGGCTATAGAATGTAAAGTTGTTCATTATACCTGAGTTTTGAGTTTATAAGTTTGTGAGTTCATTCTTGAGTCTACTTGTCAATGAAGTCGCTATAGCGGATGAAGAAACGATAGAAGGGCCCCCACTTCAGCAGCAGGCGTTCGAAGATGAAGATGCCCAGCAGGGCACATCCGATGCCCAGCAGTACATCTATCAAATAGTGGTGTCCGCTATAGATGGCTGTCCACCAGATGCCTGTCATGATGATGGCAAAGAGGGCAATCAACCATCGGCTCTGACGGCTGTAGAGGGCATAGGCCAACGCCACCACCATATAGGCGGCATGGAGGGAGGGTACGGCGGCAAAGACGTTGGCATTGCGTCCGTAGATGCTGTCGAAGATAGATAGCCCGATGAGTTGGTCGAAACGACCTAAGCCGGCCACATTGCCGGGGGTATCAAGTATCGGCTCGAATCCATACTGCATGGCATACCAAGGCGGGGCAGCCGGATGGATGTAGTAGCCGGCGAAGCCAATGAGATTGACCAACAGAAAGACCATGGAGAAACGCAGGTAGTAGCGCCGCTCTCCTTTCATGTAGAGATAGAGGCCGAATAGGATGGGCACCGGCACCCAGCAGAGGTAGAAAAAACCGGCCAGCGCATCAGCGACAGGGGCATGGTGTAGGTTGAAGTATTCGCACAGGGTGAGTCGCTCGCCTCCTATGGTAAGGCCGAACAGGGCTTTTTCCGCCTGATAGAGTCCCGCCACATCAATGTCATTGACCCGGTAGTTGGGGTAGACGCGCATCCAGTCGTATGAGATGGCAAAGACCACAAAGGGCAACAATGCAACAGCCAGTTTGCGAGTGGTGCTGCTGATGAAAAACAGGGTCAGAAACAACCCTGTCAGGAGCAGATGTTCCATACGCAACCCGATGCAGAGCCATGTCAGTACCAGAAAGAGAACCGACAGACGCAAGGCAAGCTGTGAGGAGGTGGAGAGTTTCTTCATCTTATTTCTGACTTAAGAGCTTGCGGCAGTGATTGATGCGGACGAAGGCAGTCCAGTTGGCCAGCAGGGCGATGAGGGCGATGGGCACGATGAGAATGAGCATAGGGTCGAAGGCTTGCAGGTCAGCAAAGAGTCCGCATCCCACGGCTCCCAGGCTGGTGAGCACCACCCGTTCGGGTCGCTGCATCAAGCCCACCTTGCACTCCAGCCCCAGTCCCTCGGCGCGGGCACGTACATAGCTGACCATCAGTGACCCAATCAATGCCAGAAACGTGAGAATCGAGCCCCAGAAGTACCCTTGCAGGTTGAGGTAGAAGCTGATGCCGAACAGGGTGAACAACTCGCTGTAACGGTCGAGCACGGAGTCGTAGAGAGCGCCGAATGTCGAGGCCATCCCCCCTAGTCGGGCCAGCCGGCCATCCATCATGTCAAACAGTCCGGCAAAGAGCACCACGGCGCCTGCCCAGCCCACATACTCCAGTTCGCCCGGATAGTAGAGTCCGGCATAGATGAAAAAGGCGGCTGCCACGATGTTGAGCACCAGACCGGTGGTGGTGACGAAATTGGGCGTGATGCCCATGCGTATCATACAGCGGATCATGGGATTGATAATCCAGTATATCACTTTCTGTAACCATTCTCTGTAATTCATTGTTTCTCCGATGATTTGATTATTGTTGTTTTTAGAAGTAGATTTCTCGTTGCGCTCAAAAGATTTTCCGATAGACGAATGTCCGTTGCAACTGGTAGTTCCAGAAGAAACCGACCGATACTGCTACGATACCTTTGATAATCAGGAAGACATTGTCCAGACAGAACGCAGGCAGGTGTTGCATCCATTGCTGCGAGGTGAGCCATTCGGTCAGTGCGAAGGTGCCCCACGTATTGAGCAGGATGCTGCCTATCCATACCAGCAGATATTTGCCGGCAATGTATTTCTTCTTGCAGCCGCCGGCGTGAAACACCCAGCGGTAGTTGATGATACAGTTCACAATGCCGCCTATCACCGAGCCGATGAAGGTGGCGTACAAGTAGAAGATGCCAAAGATAGTGGCCAGCAGAATGGTGACCAGAAAGTCGCAAAGGCTGGCTATCTGTGCCGAGAGCTGTGCCTTGATAAAGGTCCAAAAAGAGTGCCTCAGCGTGCCTTGTGGTCGGGTATTTTGCGTCAGCTGAGGAGCCATCGGGCCAAAATGATTGAGATGAAACCATACGTTCCGGCCAGGATGTCGTCCATCATGACACCGATGCCTCCGGGCAGGCTCTCCATGCGCCGTATGCCCAGCGGCTTAAATATATCCAGCAGGCGGAAGAGGGCGAATGCCACGCCGCCATACACCCAGTGGCCGGCAGGAGCAGCCAGCAGGGCTATCCACACACCCACCATCTCGTCAATTACCACACGCGACGGATCTTCTCCCCAGTAGGGCTCCAGGCGGTCGGTTGCCCATACCCCAGCAGCAGTGCAGAGCAGTATGGCGGCTACCGTGAGCCAGAGCAGCCATAGAGGGGAGAGACACCAAGCCCCCATGAACCACAGCACCGTAGCCAGCAGGGCACCAGCGGTGCCTGGGGCTACAGGAGAAAACCCGCTGCCGAAGCCTGAGCCAATCAACAGCGGGAGGAAAGGGGGTCGTAAGGGCTCTATTTCTTTAATCGCGAATTTCTGTGGTAGTTAATAACTCACGAAAATATAACGATTAAATTAATTGTTCCGGAAGAA
>CAMGAL010000008.1 GCA_946007445.1 uncultured Mediterranea sp. | reverse complement strand
AGTTATCGCAGGCTTCGCCTGCTAGTCAATAGTCGAAGTATCGGCTTTAACTCCTTTATCTCCTTTAACTCCTTTATCTCCTAAAAAACAGTTTTTCTCCCGACATTGGCCGATAAGTCGAGATTTCTGCTTACATTTGCACCACGATAATACGGAAAATACGATGAATATAGAACAAAAACTGGTAGCCTCCGTCATCGACGGACTCCGCACCCTCTACGGACAGGAAGTCACTGCCGACAAGGTGCAACTGCAAAAAACCAAACGTGAATTTGAGGGACATCTCACCCTGGTGGTCTTTCCCTTCCTGCGCATGTCGAAGAAAGGACCCGAACAGACGGCTCAGGAGATAGGCGAGTATCTGCTGGCCCAAGCCCCCGAAGTGGCCGCCTACAACGTCATCAAGGGATTTCTGAACCTGACGGTGGCCTCATCGGCCTGGGTAGAGCTGCTCGATGCCATCCACAGCCAGCCCCAGTATGGCCTGACCCCTGCCACTGAGAGCTCGCCGCTGGTGATGATAGAGTACTCCTCGCCCAACACCAACAAACCCCTGCACCTGGGCCATGTGCGCAACAACCTGCTGGGCAATGCATTGGCCAACATCGTAGCGGCCAACGGCAACCGTGTGGTGAAGACCAACATCGTGAACGACCGCGGCATACACATCTGCAAGTCGATGCTGGCCTGGCTGAAGTATGGCAACGGCGAGACTCCCGAGTCGTCGGGCAAGAAGGGCGATCACCTCATCGGTGACTACTATGTGGCGTTCGACAAGCACTACAAGGCCGAGGTGAAGGAGCTGATGGCTCGCTTTCAGGCCGAGGGCATGGACGAAGAGACCGCCAAGGCGAAGGCCGAAGCCGAGTCTCCCTTGATGAAGGAGGCCCGCGAGATGCTGGTGAAGTGGGAGGCAGGCGACCCCAAGGTGCGCGCCCTTTGGCAGAAGATGAACGACTGGGTCTATGCCGGCTTCGACGAGACCTACCGCCTGATGGGTGTCTCCTTCGACAAAATCTATTACGAATCCAATACCTATCTGGCCGGTAAGGAGAAGGTGCTGCAGGGACTGGCTGCCGGCAAGTTCTACCGCAAGGAGGATGGCTCCGTTTGGGCCGACCTCACCGGCGAGGGGCTCGACCACAAGCTGCTGCTCCGTTCGGACGGCACCTCGGTCTATATGACGCAGGACATCGGCACCGCCGAGCAGCGTTTTGCCGACTTCCCCATCGACAAGATGATCTACGTCGTGGGCAACGAACAGAACTATCACTTCCAGGTGCTCTCCATCCTGCTCGACCGCTTGGGCTTCGAGTGGGGCAAGAGCCTGGTGCACTTCTCCTATGGTATGGTGGAGCTGCCCGAGGGCAAGATGAAGAGCCGCGAGGGCACCGTGGTGGACGCCGACGACCTGATGGCCGAGATGATAGCCACGGCCAAGGAGACCAGTGGCGACCTGGGCAAGCTGGACGGACTGACGCAGGCCGAGGCCGACGACATTGCTCGCATTGTGGGCTTGGGAGCCTTGAAGTACTTCATCCTCAAGGTGGATGCCCGCAAGAACATGACCTTCAACCCCAAGGAGTCCATCGACTTCAACGGCAACACAGGCCCCTTCATCCAGTACACCTACGCCCGCATCCGCTCGGTGCTGCGTAAGGCGGCTGAGGCGGGTGTGACCCTGCCCGATGCCCTGCCCGCAGGTATCGAACTGAGTGAGAAGGAGGAGGGACTCGTCCAGATGATAGCTGACTTTGCTGCCATCGTGCGCCAGGCCGGCACGGACTACAGCCCGTCGCTGATAGCCAACTATTGCTACGACCTGGTGAAGGAGTACAATCAGTTCTATCACGACTTCAGCATCCTGCGTGAGGAGAACGAGGGACTCAAGCTCTTCCGCCTCGTGCTGAGTGCCAACGTGGCCAAGGTGGTTCGTCTGGGCATGGGCCTGCTGGGCATCGAAGTGCCTGAGAGAATGTAACATCCTGATAAAGAAACACGATGCGCAACACCTACACATGCCGACCCGAACTGCAGGCACTGCTGACCGAAATCTATGGCTATCCGCAGTTTCGCGATTTGGAGATCTATCAAGACCTGGCACAAGGCAGGCAGACACGTACCCTCTCGCAGGGAGCCTTGATTGAACACGCCGTGCAGGAAGCTGAGAAAGCGCTGCAGGGAGAAAGTCCTGAGAACCTGCTCCTCACGGCTCCTACCGGTTCGGGCAAGTCGCTGCTCTTCCAGCTGCCGGCCATCTACCTGGGGCGTGAACAGGGCGTGCTGACCTTGGTGGTTTCGCCCCTGAAGGCGCTGATTGTCGATCAGGTGGAGAGTCTGCAGGAGTTGGGCTACGACCGCGTGGCCTATGCCTCGTCCGACCTCTCGCCGGAACAGAAGGTGGAGGCCTATCGGCGTGTGCGCGAGGGGGAGGTGGACCTCTTCTACCTTTCGCCCGAGCTGTTGCTGGCCTATGACATCCGTCGCTTCATTGGCCGGCGGCGCATCGGACTGGTGGTGATTGATGAGGCGCATACGGTCACGACCTGGGGCAAGGAGTTCCGAGTGGATTACTGGTTCCTGGGCCGCTACCTGCGTGAGCTGAAGCAGACGTTGGGCTATCAGTTCCCGCTCTTTGCCTTGACCGCCACGGCCGTGTGGAATCCGCAGGGCGACAACGACATGGTGTTTGAGACGGTGCGCTCCCTGCAGATGGAGCCTTGTTCGCTCTACATCGGCACGGTGCGCCGCCACAACATCGGCTTCGACATCCGCCAGATGCAGATTGAAGCGGGCGAGACCTACGACAAGGCCAAGCAACGCGTCATCGGGGCCCGCGTGGAGGAGTATCTGGAGCACCACAAGACGCTGCTCTACTACCCCTTTGCCGGCACCATCGACATGCGCATCAAGACCTGGGTGCCTGCCCGCTACTGGGGGTTGGTGGCCTCCTACTACGGCAAGAAGGAGAAAGAGCAGAAGGCAGCCATCGTGCAGGCTTTCAAGGAGGGGAGCAAGCGGCTCATCGTGGCCACCAAGGCTTTCGGCATGGGTGTGGACATCAGCGATATAGACCGTGTCTATCATGTGGCACCCTCCAGCACGTTTGTCGACTACATCCAAGAGATAGGTCGTGCCGCTCGCGAGGCGGGTGTGCAGGGCGTGGCGGCGACCGACTTCCACGAGCGCGACTTCTACTACATGCGCCGCTTGCATCAGATGGGCGGCATTGCGCAGGAGCAGTTGGCGCTGATTCTCAAGAAGCTCTCCGAGCTCTACCGCATGAAGGGAGGCAAGGAGGAGGTGCTGGTCTCGGTGTCCGACTTCGAGTATGTGGTCAAGTTGCCGCGCATGAGAAACAAGCTGGAGTATGAGGCCGAGCTGGAGCAGCTCATCAAGACTGCCCTGCTTTGGATGGAGGAGGACCTGCGTCAGCGACAGGGCGAACCCCTCATTGAGGTCGCTCCGCAGAACCTCTTGGCTGAAGGCTATATACAAGACAAGACGGGCGATGCCTTTGCCCGTGAGTTTGCTGTCTACTTGCAGCCTGTGGAAGGAGAGGAGTCGGTCTATCGGGCCAGCCTCGACCGCCTGTGGGAGGAGCGCTTCCCCGAGTTGGGCTACAAGGAGTTCAAGCAGAAATTGTCGGGCGGCACCCTGTGGGAGGGGTCGCGTGCGGTGGCGGTAGGCAAGCACGAGGTGCTGCTCAAGCAAGATGCCTCAGTCATCAAGAGCCGCATGGATGCCCTCTTCCGCGAGCTGACCGCCATGCTGAAGGAGAAGTTGGTGAAGAGCAAGGGCAAGTTTGACGAAGAGGAACTGCGAGCCCTCTTTGCCCGTCATGGCATGGATGTTCCTTCAGCCAAGCGCTTCATCGGCTCCCTGCTGGAGAGCCGCACCGAGGAGGGGCGCAGCGTAAGCTACATCAGCAGCGCCAAGAAGAAGGAGAGCAACGAATTGTCGTTCACCGTGACCCGCGGCTTCGATCTCTTGCTGGGCCGCTATCAGAAGCTCTTCGCCCAGCGCATCGTAGGCCGGGCGGGCGACCGCTTGCAATTCTTCTGCACCCCCTTCTCCGACCTCAATGTCCTGCTCAACCTGCTCTCCATCCTCGATGGCCTCTCGTTCAGTGTGGAGGGCGGCGGCATGCCTTGTGTCCGCCTTCGCTACTGCCATCCGCAACGGTTGCAGCAGCTGGCCGAGGCAGGCGGCTATCGCAATCACATCCTCGATACCAACGAGCGCATCTTCGAGGAGCAGATCGAGCTCTTTAGCCTCTTCTTTGGCACCGACCGCTGGAGCGACGAGGAGCGCTGGTCGTTTGTGGAGGCCTATTTCACTGGTACTTCGGTGGAGGAACTGAAGCAACGCTATCAATAGGAGATTCTTTTTAGGAGTTTAGGAGTTAAAGGAGTTATCGGCCCTGACGGGCCTTAGGAGTTAAAGCCGATACTTTTTCTTTAGGAGTTATAGAAGTTAAAGGAGTTAGCGGCCCTATCGGGCCTCAGGAGTTAAAGCCGATACTTCGACTATTGACTAGCAGGCGAAGCCTGCGATAACTCCTGAACGGAGCGAAGCGGAGTGATAACTCCTCCTAACTCCTTCTATCTCCCTTTATCTCCTCCTATCTCCCTTTCCTCCTTTCACTCACAACATACTCTGCAGGAGTCGTGCCACCGCCTTGTGGTAGTCGCTCTGCAGCTGGATCAGGTTGCTTTGGCTCTCATAGAGGCGAGCCGTCTCGACAAAGTATTCCGTCAGGTTAATCTGTCCGCCTTGCAGGGCTTGCTTCAGCAGCGAGAGATTCTGTTGCTGCTCCAGCGTAGCCCGATACTCTTGCAGGGTGCTCTCCCAGGTGCGGGCCTCTTCGTAGAGTTGCCACAACGCACTCTCTGTGGCCAGGCGCGTGCTCTCGCTCTCCAGGCGGTCTGCTTGCCATTGCGCTTTGGCCTGGCTCCCCTTACCTCGGTTCTGGAAGAGGGGAAACGAACAGCCTACGACGATGCCGTTGAGCGGATGGCCGCTCTCCGTGTTGCGCCGATAGCCTACCTCCAGCTTGGGCAGCCACCCTTGGCGGGCCACACCTTGCTGCCGGCGTGAAGCTTCCGCCTGGCTTTGCAGTGCCTGCAGGTTGGGGTCGGCCTGCATCAAGGTGGGCAGCAGCTGGTGAAAGTCGTCGGGCAGGTCGACAGGAGGAAACTCCGTGAGCCGCAACGCTTCGGCCGTGGGGGCCAGAGGGTCGGCTTGGGGACGGCCCGCGCCCAGGTGCTGGTTTCCGGTCAGCGTCCAGAGCTGATTCAAGGCCGCGCGGAGCTCAGTGCGGGTGCGTCGGGCCTCGGTGGCGGCATTCAGCTGCTCTAGTTTCAGCTTGTTGGCATCCAGAATCCCTGCATCGCCTGCCTCCAGACGGCGCTGGTAGATGCGGGCCAGCTCGTCGGCACTCTGCAGGCGCTCGTTGGCTACCTGCTGTTGCTGATAGAGGCCGATGATGTCGAGGCAGAGCAGTTGGGCCTCTAGCAGCACCTCTTGGCGCAGCCGGTTGGCTTGGGCATCGAGGGTCAGGCTGCGCTGGCGGTTCAGCCTGTAGCGCGAGATGTAGAGCGTGGGAAAGTCAAAGCTCTGCGATACAACGAGCTCGCTGGCGGTAATCTGGGCGTCGCGCGAGTCCCACACGTGGGCGTAGCTCAAGGTGGGGTCTGGCAGGTTGTTCTCCGCCCGGTCGGCCCAGCGCTGGGCTGTGATGCGCCGGGCGTTGGCCTGCAACTGCGGGTTGTTCTGCTCCACCTGGCGGAGGATGGCCTCGATGCCCGAGGCGCTCTCTTGGGCATATAGATGGCCGCAAAGACACAGTGCGGCGAGGAAAATCGATTTCTTACTCATAGTGCTATATTCAGACGGTTTTATCATTCAACTTCAGATAGACGGCCGGAATGACCAGCCCATTGAGCAGGGTAGAGGTCAGCAGGCCACCCAAGATGACTTGCGCCATGGGGCTTTGAATCTCGTTGCCCGGCAGGTCGCCTCCCAAGGCCAGCGGCACCAAGGCCAAGGCCGAGGTGAGGGCGGTCATGAGGATGGGGTTGAGGCGGTCGATGGAGCCTTGCACCACGCAGTCGTAGCGCGAGAGCTGCTGGTCGGCCTGCAGGCTCTTGTAGTGGCTGATGAGCAACATGCCATTGCGCGTGGCGATGCCAAACAGCGAGATGAAGCCGATGATGGCGGGAATGCTGACCTCGCCACCCGTGAGGCGAAGCACCAGCACGCCTCCTATCAGAGCCAGCGGCAGATTGATGAGGATGACGGCACTCTCGCGCAGGCTGCGGAACTCGTTGTAGAGCAGCAGGAAGATGACGGCAATGGACATCAGGGAGGTGAGCAGCAGGGTGCGGCTGGCGGCCTGCTGGCTCTCGAACTGACCTCCATACTCCACATGATACCCCTCGGGTAGGCGGATGTCGCGGTCGATGGCCGCCTGTATGTCGTGCACCACGCCCAGCAGGTCGCGCCCGGCAATGTTGGCCGAGACGACAATCTTGCGCTTCACGTTCTCGCGGCTGATGGTGTTGGGCCCCATCGACGAGCGGATTTCGGCCACTTCGGCCAGCGGCACTTTTCGTCCGTCGGCGGCATCCAAGGTCAGGTCGGCCAAAAGGGCGGCCTGCTCGCGAAGGTCGGGGCGGACACGCACGGTGAGGTCGAAGCTCTTGCCTTGGTCGTAGACTTGCGAGACCACCTCGCCCCGCAGGGCTACGCGGACAAACCGGGCAAACTGGGGCAGGGTGATGCCATAGCGGGCCAGCATCTGCCGGCGCGGCACGATGTGCAGCTGTGGACGCTCTATCTGTTGCTCCACACTCAGGTCGGCAATGCCTTCGATGCCCTCGATGCGGCGCTTGATGTCGTTGCCGAGGGAGAAGAGGCGTCCCAGGTCGTCGCCGAAGAGCTTGATGGCAATGTTGGCCTTCGTGCCCGACAGCATGGCGTCGATGCGGTGGCTGATGGGTTGGCCTATCTCGATATTGGCGCCGGCCAGGGTGCCCAGCTTCTCGCGTACCTCGGCCAACATGGCGCTGCGCGGTCTGTCCTGAAGTTCGAAAGGCGCTTCCAACTCACTGACATTCACACCCAAGGCGTGTTCGTCCAGCTCGGCGCGTCCAGTCTTGCGGGCCACGGTCTGTATCTCGGGAATGGTGAGCAACAACTCCTCGGCACGCCGTCCCAGGCGGTCGCTCTCCTCCAGCGAGATGCCCGGCAAGGAAGAGACATTGATGGTCAGCGAACCCTCATTGAAGGGCGGCAGGAACGAGCTGCCCAAGGTGAAGAAGAGGGCGATGGCCCCTATGGTCAGGACGATGGTGATGCCCAGCAGCAGCCGGGTGTGAGCCAGGGTGACTTGCAACAGCCGCCCATAGCCCTGCTTCAGCCTTCTAGCCAAGGGAGAGTCGGCTCCTCCAGCCGTGGGAATACGGCCCCTCAAGGGGCGCAGCAGGTAGCTGCAGAGCACCGGCGTCAGGGTGAGTGCCACGCAGGTGGAGGCGGCCAGGGCGGTGATGAAGGCACTGCCCAGCGGCACCAGCATACGTCCCTCCATGCCGGTCAGGAAGAAGAGGGGCACGAAGCTCGCCACGATGATGAGCGTGGAGTTGAGGATGGGCATGCGTACCTCGCGTGAGGCATCGAACACCACTTGCAACACCGTGCGCCGCTCTGCCTCGGGCAGCAGGCTGTTGGCGTGCAGGCGGCGGTGCACATTCTCCACATCGACAATGGCATCGTCCACCAGCGACCCGATGGCGATGGCCAGGCCTCCCAGACTCATGGTATTGATGGTCAGGCCCATGTAGTGCAGGGTGAGCAGGGCGGTCACCAGGGCCAGGGGCAGGGTGACCAGCGAAATGAGTGTGGTGCGCACATTGGCCAGGAAGAGTAGTAGCACCAGCACCACCAGAATGCCACCCTCTATGAGCGACTTCTGCACGTTGCCGTTGGAGCTCTCGTTGATGCGGCTCTGGCGGAAGAGGTCGGTAGAGAGATGCACGTCGGCCGGCAGGTTCTTCTGCAGGTCGTGCAGGGCGGTCTCAATGCGTTGGGTCAGCTTCAGGGTACTGGTGGCAGGCTGCTTGCTCACGGTAAGCAGCACCGCCTGCTTGCCCCGTTCGGAGGCGGTGCCCATCTTCGGCTCCTTGCCTCCTATCTCGATGTCGGCTACGTCGGCCAGCACCACCGGCAGCCCTTGGGCGTCGCTCTTCACCACGGCCTCGCCTAGCTGCTCCAGGCGGGTGGTGGCCAGCAGGCCGCGCACCAAGTACTCGTTGCCATACTCATACACCACGCCGCCCCCTTCGTTGAGGTTCATTCCCGCGGCGGCCTCCATCACTTCGCCGATGGAGACATCGTAGAGGCGCATACGGTAGGGGTCCAACTTGACCTGATACTCCTTCACCTCGCCGCCCAGCACGGCCACCTGTGCCACACCTCCTGTGGCCAGCAGACGCGGACGGATGCTCCAATCGGCCAGGGTGCGAAGGTCGAGCATCGAGGTGGAGTCGGCGGTGAGGCTCACAATCAGCATTTCGCCCAAGATGGAGGACTGAGGGCCCAGTGTGGGCCGTCCGCAGTCTTGTGGCAGCTGTTCGCCCACGATGGAGAGCTTCTCGCTGACGATTTGTCGGGCCAGGTAGATGTCGGTTCCCCAGTCAAACTCCACCCACACCACCGAGAAGCCTGTGGTGGATTGCGAACGTACGCGGCGCACATGAGTGGCGCCATTCACGGCGGTCTCGATGGGGAAGGTGACCAGTTGCTCCACCTCCTCGGCCGCCATGCCTCCCGCCTCGGTCATCACCACCACGGTGGGGGCGGTGAGGTCGGGAAAGACATCCACCTCGGTGTGGGTGGCGGTGTAGGTGCCGCCGATGAGCAGCAACAGGGCAGCCACAAGCACCACGAGGCGGTTATTGAGTGAGAATTGAATAATCTTATTCATTTTAAATTCTTCATTTGAAATTATCCTCAGTGTTCATGACTATGAGCAGGAATGGCGTTGGAGGCTCCGGCCAGCTTCACCTGGTAGGCACCGCGGGTCACCACCCGCTCTCCCTCCTTCAGGCCGGAGGCTATCAGCACCTCCAGACCGTTGTCGGCGCTCACCTCCACCAGTTGCTTGCGGTAGCCCTCTTCGTCCAGCTGCAGGTAGACGAAGTAGCTGCCTTGCTCTTCGGTCAGGGCCGTGCGGGGTAGCACGATGACACCCTCCTGCGTGGCACCCAGCAGGCTCACCTCTACAGGTTGGCCGGGCAGCAGGTCGCCCCGGTTGTCCAGCTCGAAGGTGACGGGGATGTAGCGGCTGCCCGAGGCCGTGGCCCGACCGGTGGCGATGAGCCGTCCGTTCAGCTGCTCCAGCGCATAGACTTGCCCTGTGGCAGGTGTGCAGAAGTGGGCTGTCTGCACCTGGCGGAGGGCGGCGGCATGACGGGCCGGCACGTCAGCCCGCAAGCGCAGGCGTCGGGTCTGCGTCACGCTGAGCAGAGGCTGTCCCACCTCCACGTAGTCCCCCTCCTTCACCATCAGCTCTTTCACATAGCCGCTCAGGGGAGAGGTCACTTGCTGGCCGTCGCTGGTCTGCCCTCCTTGCAGGGCCTCGTAGGCGATGCGTGCCTCCTCGTAGGCTTGGCGCACGGGCGTCAGCTCGCGTTCCGACACGATGCGCTCCTCGGCCAGCGCCTTCATGCGCCGATACTCGCGTTCGGCGTTCTCGTAGGTGGTGCGGACCCGTTCGGCGGCATCGCCTTGGCCGATGTGTCGGCTGCTCAGGGTCAGCAGGGGCGTGCCCTTGTTCACGCTCACTCCCTCTACGGCTTGTCGGCCCAGGCGCACTACGCCTGCCACGGTGGCCACCACTACACTCTCGTTGCCTTGGGCGGCCTCCAGTTCGCCCCCACTCTTCAGCACCTGGCGGAAGTTGCCCCGCTTCACTTCGCCCACCTCCACGCCGGCGGCACGCGCCTTCTCAGGGGACAGGATGATTTCGTCGCCATCTCCTTCGTCGCTATGTCCTTTGGCGGTTTTGTGCTCGTGGTTGTGCCCCTCGTGCTCGTGGGTGTGCCCTTCGTGTGCATGGTCATGGCCTTCATGGCTATGGTGGTGTTCCTCGTGTGCTTCGGTCTCATGGCTGTGTGCATGACCCTTCTCCGCACTCTTCTGTTGGCAGGCGCCGAGCAGGAACAGGCCCAGCACCCCCATGATCAGTTGTTTGTTCATGTTAGTCCGTTTTTTGATGGGTTGTCAGGTAGGTTGATTCTCTCAGCAGCTGACAAACGGAGGCGCACGGAGTCCTTGGCACCTGCCCAGGCAGATGCCATGTAGGGTTTCTATGTAGTAGGTGGGGTGGGGGCCGGTGGAGCATTCGTCCGTCAGCCCCAGTTGGAGGACTATCCGCTTGTAGATGAGGGTAGCCCATGGATAATAGGGGGTAAAGTCGATGTGATACTCCTGCGGTGTGCGCTGCACGAAGTGGGTGGCCAGGCAGCAGGTGTTGTCGCAGCAGTGGTGGGGAGTGCCGTCGTCGGGCGTATGGTGGCAGCAGGCCTCAGATTGGTCAGCCTTCATGCAGAGGTGCCCGTCGGTATGGTGGTGATGAGGCAGCACAGGCACCATCAGCATCAGGAGGCTGATGCAGAGCAGTAAGAGGGCGATGGCGCGTTTCTGTTTCATACCGTCGGGGTTTTGCGCGCAAAGATAGCGTTTCGGATGCTTATCTCCAAGCCTCTTCCCTGCTTTTCTTGGATGTTCAGTCCGTGTTGACGTACGGAAGTGGTGCCAAAAGTCCCCAAAAACCGAAGATTTGGCACCCCTATACCGTACCTGCTCCGTACCTTCTCCGTATCTGCTTCGCTTCTCCTTCGCTCTATAGGGAGCGGAGATTATGCGAAAAACCATCGGAGCATCATCGGGGTTGGTACGGAGCAGATACGGAGAGGAGAGCTGCTTTTTGTTCCAAATAGGCGTAGTAGAACATTGTTTTATTTTTGCTCTTCAGATTTTTATTGTATATTTGCGCGCAATTCATTCAGTAGCAATAATAACTCAAGATATGGAAACTCTCAACAAGACAGCCGCCGCCCTTCCCTTGGTGCTCGTGGCAGAGGACGATGAAAGCAACTTCAAACTCATCAAGGCCATAATCGGAAAACGTTGTGAACTCCTTTGGGCCCATCATGGCCAGGAGGCCGTAGACTTCTTCAAGGCCCATCAGTCGGACATTCGTATGATTCTGATGGACATCAAAATGCCCGGCATGACCGGCCTGGAAGCCACCGAAGTCATCCGCTCCTTGAACAGTGAGGTGCCCATCGTCATGCAGACGGCCTATGCCTTTGCCGCCGACCGCGACAAGGCCCTCAAGGCCGGAGCTAACGATGTGCTGGTCAAGCCCATCACCCTGGCAGTGCTGCGTCAGGCCGTTTCCCTCTATATCCCCGGTATCCAGTGGTGAACTACATCACCCTGCAGGAGACCGACTCGACCAATCGCTACCTCGCCGCCCTGTGCGAGGAGCAGCAGGTGGCCGAGTGGACTACCGTCACGGCCGAGTTTCAGACCGCCGGCAAGGGGCAGCGGGGCAACTCGTGGGAGTCGGCCCCCGGCGCCAACCTCCTCTTCAGCACCGTACTCTATCCCCGCTTCCTGGCCGCCCGCCAGCAGTTTGTCCTCTCCCAGCTGGTCGCCCTCTCCATCAAGGAGGCCCTCGACGCCTACCTCTCCGACGTCTCCATCAAGTGGCCCAACGACATCTACTGCGGCGAGCGAAAGATTTGCGGCATTCTCATCGAGAACGACCTGCAAGGCTCGCAAATAGGGCGCTGCATCATCGGGGTGGGGCTCAACGTCAATCAGGAGCAGTTCCTCAGCGATGCCCCCAATCCCGTCTCGCTCCGTCAGCTCACGGCCCGCGAGCACGACCGCCGCGCCCTCCTGGCCGACATCCTCCGTCGCCTGCAGCAGGGATATTGTCTCCTGGCCCATGACACCCCCACCGCCGCGGCTTCCCTCTCTGCCCGCTATGCCGCCGCGCTCTTCCGCCGCGAGGGCTACCATCGCTACACCGATGCCTCAGGCCCCTTTCTGGCCCGTGTGGTTCGCGTCGAAGCCGACGGCCGTTTCCTCTTGCAGGACGATTCCGGTCGCCTGCGCAGCTACCTTTTCAAGGAGGTGCAATATCTGCTGTAGGGCTGATTCCAAAAGATTTATGCCCCGATTTTTTGCGCAATTCAAAGATTAGCACTAATTTTGCACCCTCAATTTCTAAAACAGAGTTAAGAATAAGATAACAAACAAATAAAAATCAGAGACAGAAATGAACGTTTCTTTGCAAAACATGGACAAGGTGAGTGCCCTGCTCACCGTGAAGCTTGAGAAAGCAGACTATCAGGAGAGAGTAGAGAAGTCTCTCAAGAACTTCCGCCAGAAGGCCCAGATGCCCGGTTTCCGCAAGGGTATGGTGCCCATGAGCCTGGTCAAGAAGATGTATGGCAAGTCGGCCTTGGCCGAAGAGGTGAACAAGCTCCTCTCCGAGACCGTATATAAATATGTACAGGACAAAAAGATCAACATCCTGGGTGAGCCTCTGCCCAACGAGGACAAGCAGCCCGCCGTCGATTTCGACACGATGGAAGAGTTCGAGTTCCTGTTCGACATCGCACTGGCTCCCGAGTTCAACGCCGAGGTCAGCAAGAGCGACAAGGTGCCCTACTACCGCATCAACGTCACTGACGAGATGGTGGACAATCAGGTGAAGGCCTACACCCAGCGCAACGGCAGCTACCAGCAAGTAGAGGTCTATGCCGACAACGACATGCTGAAGGGCCTCTTGGCCGAGCTCGATGAGAACGGCAATACTAAGGAAGGTGGTATCCAGGTAGAAGGTGCCGTCATGATGCCTGCCTACATGAAGAACGATGCCCAGAAAGCCCTCTTCAACGGCGCCAAGGTGAACGACGTGCTCGTCTTCAACCCCGCCACCGCGTGGGACGGCAATGCTGCCGAGCTGGCTTCGCTGCTCAAGATTGACAAGGAGCAAGCCGCCGAGGTGAAGGCCGACTTCAGCTACCAGGTGGAAGAGGTGACCCGCTTCGTGCCCGGTGAACTCAATCAGGAGATTTTCGACCAGGTGTTCGGAAAGGACACCGTCAAGAGCGAAGAGGAGTTCCGTGCCAAGGTGAAAGAGGTCATTGCTCACCAGTTTGAGGCAGACAGCGACTACAAGTTCCTCATCGATTTCCGTCAGGTCATGACCGACAAGATTGGCAAGCTGGAGTATCCCGATGCCATCCTCAAGCGCGTCATGCGCCTCAACAACCCCGACAAGGACGATCAGTTCATCGAGGAGAACTACGACAAGAGCATCCAAGAGCTCACCTGGCACCTCATCAAGGAGCAGTTGGTCAAGGCCAACGACATCAAGGTGGAGCAGGCCGACATCACCGACATGGCCAAGGAGGCTACCCGTGCCCAGTTTGCCCAGTACGGTATGCTCAGCGTGCCCGACGAGATTCTGGAGAACTACACCAAGGAGATGCTCAAGAAGAAAGAAAGCGTTGAGGGTCTGGTCAACCGCGTGGTCGAGACCAAGCTTACCGCCGCCCTCAAGCCCCAGGTGACTCTCGATGAGCAGCCCATCTCTGCCGAAGAGTTCAACAAGATGTTTGCCTGACGCCTGTCGCCCACGGCATCCTCATCCATTACGTGCGAAGCACCTTGACGGACCTGCGAGGTCCTCAAGGTGCTTCGCTCTTTTTGTTAAGAAATCCTATTTCTTGTCCCATTCGATGCAGTATTTGCGCAATTTCGCGTTATTCTTAGCGTAGAACTCATTTAAACCATTACGTAACATGATGACTTTAACAATGAAAAAAGCTAAGACCCTTCTCTATCTGTGCCTTTGCGCACTGATGCCCCTCCTCTGTTCGTGCGACGACGACAACGATGGCTACTCTCTCGGCGACTTCACGCCGCCCCTGTGGGCCACCGTCCGCACCCAAGGCACCGCCTTCTACCTCGATTGCGACGTGTGGGGCACCCTTTGGCCCGTCAACACCGACCTCACCGGCTACGAGGCCGTGGACGGACAGCGCGTCATCACCTCGTTCAATCCCTTGGCCGACGACTTCCAGGGCTTTGACCACGCCGTGAAGATCCTCACCCTCCACAACGTGCTGACCAAGCAGCTGGAGTCCGTCACCCCCGACACCGATGAGGCCTATGGACATGACCCCCTGCTCATTTACCAAGGCGATATGGGTGTCAGCGGAGGTTGCCTCAACCTCTTCTTCCTGCAGAACCTGCCTGCCCGCGAGAAGCACCGCATCAGCCTGGTGCAGAGCGCCGACGACCAGATTGCCGGCGAGGCCGACGGCTACCTGCACTGCCAGCTGCGCTACAACGACTACGACGACCTGACGGGCCACAGCGCCTACGGAGCCGTGTCGTTCCACCTGGGTGACCTGCAGCCCTATCGGGGCATCAAGTTGCAGCTTCAGTCGGAGAAGAACGGAGCCGTAGAGGTCACCTTCGACTTCGCAGCTGCCGCGTCCTCTCCCACGCCTACGGCCACCCTTCAAGGCATGATGCTGAAATAAGACATAACTCAACTGACCTAAACCTTTACTAAGGAGTGTAACTGTCGAGGGCCTGCGTCTGTGAAGATGCGGGCCCTCTTTCTTCATACTGCCTTTTTGAAAGAATAAGCCCGAAGTCCTATGTTACAGGACTTCGGGCTGGATATTTTTGCTATTCAGAGTTTTAGCGGACAGCCATAATCTTATTTATAACCTGCCGCCTTGGCAATGCGCTTCGGAATCTCCGTATTGTCCATCTTGCCGACGAACAGCTTCGAACCCGCACCGATGGCGAATACGGGTACATAGCCGGCCGAGTGGCCACCGGTTGTCCATCCCAGCATGGCCACCTCGTTCATCACCTTCTTCGCGGCAATGGCCAGTGGCTCGGTGGTGGCGTAGAGGCTCTCCTTGAACACCACATGCTTCTTGACGAACGACTCCTCATATTCGTCGTGCAACATACGCTCCTGCTCCCAGGTCAAGGGTATCTCTGTGAAGAAGCCCATCTTCTCGCTCAGCAGTTCTTTCACCTCGTTCCAGTTGATGGCTTTGCGCATCTTGCGCAGGTTGGTGATGGCGCGCGAGAGCTCGTCTTGCGACACCTTCTGGTGGGCAATGTTCTTCAGGGCTAGTTCGTACTTGCCGGTGCCCAGTCCGAGGCCTCCCGTCTCGTGGTCGGCGGTCACGACAATCAGAGTCTCTTTCGGGTGCTTCTTGTAGAATTCATAGGCTACGCGGATGGCATCGTTCAGGTCTTCCACTTCCTTGAAGACAGTGACGGCATCGTTGCCGTGGCAGGCCCAGTCAATCTTGCCACCCTCTACCATCAGGAAGAACCCTTTGTCCTTGCCCTTGGTCAGGAAGTCGATGGCGCTTTCAGTGATTTCTGCCAGAGTCAGGTCGCCTTCTTTGCGGTCGATGGCATAGGGCAGGCTGCCAGGATTGGCATCCGCTTTCTGAATCAGAATCATCTTCTGGGCTTCAGCGGCTTTGGCTTTGTATTCCTCCACGCCTCGTGCCAAGGTGTAGCCGGCTTCGGCGAAGATGGGGAAGATGCCGGGCATCTCCTTCTTATCGAACGAGGTGTTGGGCTTCAGGAAGCCGCTGCCGGCGTAGAAGTCAAACCCGGCCTTGGGCAGGTCGAGGGCTATCTCGTAGTACATCGAGCGGTTGGGCTGATGGGCATAGAATGCAGCCGGAGTGGCGTGGTCAATGCTGACGCTGGTGGTCACACCCACCTTGCGGCCGGCTTTCTTGGCCTTTTCGGCCACACTCTCCAGCAGTTGCTTGTCGTTGTCCAGACCGATGGCACCGTTGTAGGTCTTGCCGCCGGTGGCCAGGGCCGTGCCGGCTGCCGAGGAGTCTGTCACCGAATTGGTGACGGAGAACGTGGTAGCCACCGATGCCACGGGGAAGGTGGTGAAGAGCAGCGGTTCGGCACCGATGCGTCCTTGCAGTTCGGCACGATACATCTCGGTGGCGTTCACTTGGTTGACACCCATGCCGTCGCCGATGAAGTAGAATACATACTTTGCCTGCTGGGCATAGACCATGCCCGCCAGCAGCAGAAGAATCAGTGAGTAAGCAAATCGTTTCATGTGTTTAATTTGAGGGATTATGCGTTAATTGTCTGTGTGCAAAGGTAAGAAAAAGAACGCATATACTTCGTCCCATGCTCCACGAATTTTTTTTTGCCGGCTGGGTTCTGATGGTTTGCCCCCGTTCTTTTCCTGTTGGCCCCCGTTCAGTTCTCCTCTTCTCTCCTCAGATGGCCTCCAGACGTCCGATGAGTTGCTGTGCCCACTGGTTTTCGCTGTTCAGCCATTGCTGGTCGGCCTCTGTTTGTGGGCGGCTGAGCAGTTTCTCTGTCAGCTGGACGTAGAGCTTGAGTTGCTCCACGGCTTCCTCCTGCTTCTGCTGGCGCAGCAGCAGCAGTACCCTTTGTCGGGTGGCGTTGATGGAGGGCGATCCGTTCAGCTGGTCGGCTTTCTCCAACAGCGTCTGGCAGGTGGCCAGGGTCTCGGGGTTGTTTTCCTGCTTCATCAGGCATTGGGCCAGGATTACGTAGTCGTCGGCTGAGGCCAGGTGTGTCTGCACATTCTTCTGTGCCAGCGTCGTGGCTTGGGTGTAGTCGCCGTTATAGGCCATCATGCCGGCCGAAAAGCTGACCACGGTAGCGGTCTGTTTCAGATAGATACGGTCTTCGGGGTGTCCCGTGGCGGGGTGCTTCTGCTGCAACTTCTTCAGCCGCTTTCCCAGCGAGCCGTGTATGGCATAGCGGTGGAACACACTGTTGTCCTGCGTGTTCAGGTAGTATTGCTCCACCTTCTGCAGGGCGGCTGTCAGCAGGCTGGGGTCGCGATGCCGGGACTGCAGGTACAGAGTCGCTATCCGGTCGGCATCCTCCTCTTGGTCAGGCTGGTAGTCCAGTCCCATACGCTTCATGATGTTCTCGCCTATCAGCACATCCACGATGCCGGCGGTGGTGTAGACAATGCCGGGAATGTAGTTCTCGTGCTTCTCGCTCAGATAGACCTCTGTGCAGAAGGCTGCCGCCTCGGCTACGCTGCTCCAGAATTCGTACCTGCGTGCGCGTGCCGTGTTCTTGTTTACGGTGATGACGGCATGGTCCAGCACGAAGTGGGCTATCTCGCGGCTCATCAGCGCGTAGAGTTCCTCCTCACTGTCCAGTAGGGTGAGCATCCCGGTGGAGATGAGCAGGCACCCGTTGCCCAGCATCAGCAGGTCGGGGTTCGGCGATTTGAGGATGCGTACGTAGGGCGTGCCATACCGTTTGGCCAGGAATTGGTGGGGCATCATGTCCAGCATCAGGCAGTGGATATAGTCCTCCAGGGCCACGTCCTCATATAGCAACTGGTTCTTTTGCAGTTCGTCCAGATAGCTGCGGGCGTCCTCCTCCAGCTCCTTGCGCATTTCGGGCTGCAGGCCGTGCTTCTCGTAGTATTCTATCAGTCCTCCCTGCAGTTGGTAGGCCATCCAGAAACTGTTGGCATCGGTAGGCTTCAGTTCCAGCGTAGAGCGCATCACGTCCATCGGGATGCTATACTGCTTCCCCTCGATGCTGATGACCCCCTGCCGGCTGGTCTGTCCGTTGGCCTGCAGGTCAACGAGGCGTTGCAGGATGACGGGAGTCCCCTTTTTGAAGTATTGGTACGGTTGTTTCAGCACGCCTTCTATCTCGAAGTCGGGTGTTAGGTTGCGCATCCGCTTGCTTTGTGCCTGTAGCAGGGAGCCGCAGCTCCAGCAGGCCACCATCAGTAGAATAATCAGTCGTTTCATCATCGTTCTAATAGGTTTTAAGAGTTTCATGTTTTCATTGCTGCAAAGTTATCACAAGCATTTCCCCCTACCTTCGGCATTTCCCTATTCTTGGGTAGAGAAATCCCTAAAACAAGCTTTTCTCCTTACCACCCTCTTACCATCGCCTTATCAACTCCGCAGTTTCTTCGCATGAAGGCGAGCGGAGGCTGAGCGGAGAATGAGTGCAGGATGAGCGAACCAGGAGCGAAGGAGAAGCGGAGCAGGTACGGAGCGGGTACGGTATAGGGGTGCCAAATCTCCGGATTTGGATATGATTTGGACCCAATACGCCGTAGGGGCGTACCAGTGTGTCCGCCCGGAAACACAAAGCCGGTTGTCCTATATATTATATTAATAAGGTATATCAGAAACTCCGCTTAACGACTTCGTAACAGAAATATGCTATAAAACATACTTCTGTATCAGGTATTTAACGAAATCCCTGCAAAAAAGTTCGAAAAAAGTTGGTGATATGTTTGGTGGTTTGGTGCAAACC
>CAMGAL010000007.1 GCA_946007445.1 uncultured Mediterranea sp. | reverse complement strand
AGGACAGAAATAATCTTTCGGATACATCGTTATCATTCCTTCAAAGTCTTGAAGAGAGTTCTGCATAACAAATCCTCTTTCTGCCATTGAATTTCCAATAATAATAACATTGGTTGTCATATCCATTGTACCATCTTCCTTTAGAAAATGTTTATCCGTATAATACTCCAACTGCCACTTTGCCCAAGCACCATGTTTCTCACTTGCCATAATACCTGTCGGTATATGAGTATCATCTTCAAAACCTGAGAAAGCCGGATGATGGAGGAATGCATCTAATGGCTTCAATACTTCCACATCAGTATCCATATAAACCCCACCTTCATGATAAAGCGCATAAAGACGAACGACATCCGTCACAAAAGCGAACTTACGATTATCGTATGCTTCACGAACATACGGATACATATCCAAATCGAAATTATCTTCGTTCCACTCCTTGATTTCATACTCAGGAAGATGTTTCTTCCATGATGCTATACACTTTTGTGCTAATTCAGGCATCTTACCTCTCCCAAACCAACAATAATGTATCTTTTTGGGTATCATATCATATTTTACTTAAGACATCTATAATACGTTGACAAGCCTTTCCATCTCCATAAGGATTCACAGCCTTGCTCATCCGTTCATAACATGCTGTATCGTCCAACAACATGGAAACTTCAGAGACGATTTTATCATAATCGGTTCCAACCAAATGGACAGTTCCAGCAGACAAGGCTTCTGGGCGCTCCGTAGTATCACGCATGACAAGAACAGGTTTGCCTAAACCAGGAGCCTCTTCTTGTATGCCTCCACTATCTGTGAGGACAATCGTAGACTTCTCCATCAGATAGACGAAAGATAAATATTCAAGGGGCTCAATAAAAAACATATTGCCTAATCCGGACAAGTCTTCACCGAACACTTCGTGGATAGGCTTGCGGACATTGGGATTCAAATGCATGGGATAGACAAAGTCTACTTGGGGGTATTTCTGAGTCAAATCCTTTATGGCGGTACACATCTGGATAAAACCATCGCCAAAGTTTTCACGGCGATGACCGGTGATGAGCACCAACTTTCTACCATCCGACAAACGATGGGTGTCGTAACCTGCATCAAGCAGATTTGCTGAATGGTCGTTTGATAGCTGTTCTGAAGACTTTATTTTTCCAACTACCCAATACAAAGCATCAATTACCGTGTTTCCGGTAACGGTGATTTTAATATCAAGCACACCTTCATCCAACAGGTTCTGGCGACTCAATGAGGTGGGCGAGAAATGGTAGGTTGCTATGCGTCCCGTAATCTGACGGTTCATCTCCTCAGGCCATGGACTGTATATGTTATGGGTGCGAAGGCCAGCTTCCACATGTCCAACAGGAATTTGCTGATAGAAAGCAGCTAATGCAGCAGCGGTGGACGTGGTGGTATCTCCATGTACCAAAACCACATCAGGCTTAGCCTCACGAAGGACGTCACGCATACCCAAAAGTACTCGGGATGTCACATCGTACAAATCTTGCCCCTGCTTCATGATATTCAAATCGTAATCTGGGATTATTTCAAAAATGCGAAGTACCTGATCCAACATCTCTCGATGTTGTCCTGTCACGCAAACAATTGTTTCGAATTCGGAAGGATGATGTTGGAACTCCTTGACCAAAGGGGCCATTTTGATAGCCTCTGGGCGAGTGCCAAATACTAACATTACTTTCTTCATATGTATGATATTGAATTTTTTCTAAGAAAACATTTATGCGCCATGTCTTTCATTCCCAACGAAGCAAAAAGAAGATAAATGACGACTTTATATGGCTGCAGACTTCGAAGGAAATCCGGGATATTCCGAAAAAAACGAGAGCGATATTCTGATGCAGAAAATATATTATGAACGAATGCCTCAAAAGCCCATCGAGTTATTATGTCACAAAGAACAACTTTATATAGTTTATTGTCAATGCACACAGATAGACGATGATAAAAATCCATTTGAGCTTCAAAAGTTGAAATCGTATATTTGCGAGTCAATGAATTATCATTTGAGCACTGATCATAATGGTAATAAGCCTTGGGGTGATATGCTATTATTATTGGATATTGAAACAACTGTGCCCATGTCAGGTAGTCTTCACAATAGTTCAGATGCTTGGGAAAACGAACTCCATAACGGCCATACAAGGATAGTCTAACAAGTTTATTCCAACATGCACCATGTAATCTGTTATAGAGCAAATCTTCTAAAACTGCCTTATGATTCAGATGAGTGGGTTGCTGCTTAATATATTCTTCTCTATCTGAATAGTTGCAATAGAAATCGCAAATTATCATATCAGCGTTGCTTTCCATAGCCTTCTCATACAGAGACTCCAACATATCAGGAGTCACCCAATCGTCAGAATCAATATGAATCACAAATTCACCTTTAGCTAATTCTATACCACGTTGGCGGACAGCACTAACACCTTGATTGGCTTGATGGATTACTCGAATTCGTGAATCCATTTGAGCGTATGCATCACAAATTGCACCTGACTCATCAGGAGAGCCATCATCAATTAGCAATACCTCAAAATCGGTAAAACTCTGAGCCAATATACTATCTATACTGCGATGTAGAAAGGCTTCTGCCTTATACACAGGAACAATAATAGAAATCTTTGGATTATTCATTGTTGAAGAGCAGACAATAAAAATGCATTGGATTTTATACGCCAATCAGCCAACTTCTTATATACATCATCAAAATTTATTTCATCAAGTGTCAGATATTCTGCTGATGAAGTAATTAGGCGATTATCCAATCCCATGATAGAAAGCAACGAGTGGAAGCGCTCCATGCCTCTTGCCTTATTTCCATATACTACGAACTGTTTACGAAATAAAATACTGAATACACATGCATGAAAGGAGTCTGTGATAATAAAATCAGAATCATTAAAAGCTTTCAGCCATTGCTCAACTGGGGGTTGGACTCTTTCTACAACATCTATATCTAAATTATATAAATCTTTTCCGATGCTGAAAGGCTCCAATTTCCTATGCTGTGCGATGAAAGAGACCAATGCATCTTTCTCAGCATTCGAATCCAAAATATAGCAATGTAAATTGCCACTGCATTTGACTAATGAGGAAGTACCACCATCAATAAGTGTTAGATAGTCGGAAACATCCAACAACATAGTTGGGTCCAGCACATGAACAGCATCAATATGAAAAAAACTTTTGCACAATTCTACAGCAGTTTGTTCTCTTACACTAACCGCAGTAAATGATTTCAAGAGGTATGCACAACGCTGGATTTCCTGTTGATCCAACTCTAAATAATCAGTACCAAAAGAAGGGGCATATGCAATTTTCTTGATAGTCCATCTTTCTGCAAAACCCAAGAACGCATTTTCTATTTTGTTTGAGAAACTCTGAGTAAAATAGATTTTTCGCCAAACTTGATCACTCCCCACAACTATTGCATCAAAAAAATCTTGCGGAATA
Organism: uncultured Mediterranea sp.; assembly: GCA_946007445.1. Classification (GTDB taxonomy): domain Bacteria; phylum Bacteroidota; class Bacteroidia; order Bacteroidales; family Bacteroidaceae; genus Bacteroides. The sequence goes on along the minus strand of CAMGAL010000007.1, from coordinate 19,838 downwards.
TCCGATAATTGTTGGATTGGAAACGAATGTATATAATGACAGATAAAGCTATCTGTATTTTTGCTAACAATCGAATTCGTTACATCTAATAGATGTTCATAATTCACTTTTACGTTTCTACCAAACAAGTATTTTGCGACTATTCTTTTAGGATAAGCCCAAATTTTTTTATATAATGGAAGTTCAAATCTGACTTTAGGAGGAGTAAGGACCCATACCTCATGCCCCATCCTTTCCAATACAGTTTGCAGGGCATAAGCTTGCAAGATGCCTCCATAGTTGGTGTGAAGAGGTAATGTCAGGATTCCGATTTTCATAGTATTATTGTCTTTTGATTTACACAGATCATCAAAGATTTCCATCACTTCATCAGCTAGAAAATGCTTGAAGGATTCTTTTCATCAAGCGCTTTAAGTTACCCAAACGCATTCGAACTCGAAGCATCAAAGATGGCTGCAAACTGCGATTGATCAATTGTCCGATGCTATCTGCATTGTCGATAGCTTCAAAGAACTGTTTACGTTTTGGATGGCACTTTGTATGAGGAGACAAGCCTGCATTATATGGATATGCCACATCGTAACTGCTTTCTATACTTTCAACCTTGTTCCAATCAAGGGCATTCATTCCTTTGTCCGTATTCACAAGAACAAGTCCGGTGCCTTTGTCATCGTCCATGCTGGGCATCACTATATGAATTCCCCAAAAATCAGCAATTGTAATATCGCTATGACTCCGACCGCACTTTGCCTTACATTCATGGCAGGACGGACGTAATATCATGTCACTAAGAAAAGCTCGCATATAGTGATTAATGCCATGATAGGATGCCAATTCCGCCTCCTGATTTTTATCATGATATGATAACACTATATGATACTTTTTCCAGCCTTCGCATTTATTTCGAAACTGCACATTCCAGATTGCACCCGTACCTGTAGGAACTACTTCATGTAAATAACGTCGCCACACCTTTGGGCTGGGCACACCATGACACACAAAATCAACGGTAGTAAGAGCCTCATATTGTTTGCCTAAATAATGATATAATCCTGCGACCTGACAAGGTGTGCCCGAGAACAAGACCTTCCGGCCTTTCTTCAAAAAAGCCTTGGCATCTCTATAGGCATTTTCGGTACGCGCCTGCACATATTTGCTACCCATGAAAGGCCTCACATCTTCCATCGTTTCTGCAAAATCCAGCATTACCTGCCAATCTTCATCTAATCGTGCGCCCAAACGCACACCTCCTTCTGAAATCGTATATTCAGCTAACAACTAGAAAATACCTCCTGACGAAGTCTGCATCCTAATGGTTTCATCTTTATTCATTGCAGCAAGAACTTTCAGAGGCTGACGTTCGTTGAAAGGATGAAGTTCATGACATACCTTTTCACATAATCCACAATGAACACACAGAACTTCATCAACCTTAGGATAAAGGAAGCCCTCAAAATCTTCCTCCATGGTGATACATTGCTTAGGACATTTTTGCAAGCAAGCAGAACAGCCACAGCAAAGAGCTTTATTATCAATCCTAATCATGCTTCACGTATTTTATCCACAATAGAGGTAACTTTATTCATTATGAATATACGCTCATTGTGCGAAAGACCCAATGTGTAAGCGGAGCACAATACAGATATCGCACTCAGCAAGCATAAGATAAAGAAACGAGCCACACTATCTGGCATATTCAAATAGACAATCAATGGAAGTACAGTGGAAGCTAGCACTACCAACAAAATTCTAAAATAGATATTCCTAAAATAGTCCATAATCCCTATATAGATGAGTGGACGGAGCATAATCATACGAGCCACTTGCGCAATAAACTCCATGACAAAGTGGACTAAAAAGACACTGTATGCAGGGCATCCTAGCCTAAGCAAAACGTACGAAATCGGCAGTATCAAAAGAAGGATTGTCCCACAAACAACCTGATAATTCTTTACTTTCCCTGTCGCCTGATTTGCTACCATCATAGGATTAGCTATAGCATAAATCAATGAAGTGCAAATCATAATCCGCAGAAATGTAACTGTATTAGCTGGAACATCTTTTAGCCAAACAGCCAAAATAAAATGGGTTTCCAATAGCACCGGTAAAGATAAAAAGAAAAGGAGATAGAAAGAAAACCTTGCGCTTCTATACATAAGTTGATGCATCTCCTGCATCTCATCCTGAGCGTAAGTTTTTGTAATCTGCGGATTAAGTGCCATTTGGAAATTGGTAACAAATTGCTGAATGGCATTTTGGACTTGTACGGCAACGGCACGCGCAGCATTGACCATAGGACCAAAAAACACATTAAGCAACATATTCAGACCTTGCGTAAATAATACAGCAGAAATATTTCCAAACATACTCCACCCGGCAAAGCCTGTCATTTCCTTAAAGAGTTTGCTATCCCATACATAATGGTAGTTTGTTTCCCCAAAATGTTTGCAACAATAAAAAATATAGCAGCTACAAATCAACAATTGGACAACCAGCAAAAGGATTGCAAACAAAATAAGTTTATCAACAGAAAACGCCAAAAGTATATATACGACTATCAATTTCAATGAGACCTCCAGCACTGATATATAGGCAAAAGCCGACATCTTTTCATGAGCTATAATAGTGGCATTGTATGGGACACTAAATATGAGAATAACAGTAGATACTATGGAACATTGTAACACCCAAAAGGCAGCATCTATTCTATCGGCAGATATCAGCATCTTGTTATACAAAAACCAAAGCCCAACAGTTTCTCCTAACAAAACAATTAGCACTGCGATAAGTGCGTGAATTTGCAATGCTGTACTAAAGACAGTTTTTAAATTAGTCGCATCATTCTTACCTAACGCAAAAGTAATATAACGCTGCGTAGCAGAGGCCATTGATCCATTGATACAACCAAACATTGCTACCACACCACCCACAACATTATAAATACCAAAATCCTCAATGCCCAATGTTGCCAAGACAATGCGACTGGTATATAAACTGATCGCCATTGTCACCAACATACGAACATAAAGCAATAACGTATTTTTTGCTATGCGTTTATTGTTTTCAGTGGTACTCATCTGTTAAGCTTAAAACTGTGTCGGTGCGGCTTCTATTTCAGCTTCCGTATTTCTTCCTCCGAAAGACCTGTACACTCCATAATTGTCTCCACAGGAAGACCCTTATTCAGCAGATTTTGAGCGATGCGTAAGGAAGCATCTTGTGCTCCTTGGAGCATTCCTTGCGCCATGCCTTTCTCAATGCCCTGTGCCATACCTTGCGCCATTCCTTGTGCCATGCCTCGACGTTCTGCACTGTTATACAACGTCTTCTCAACACTAATGATATCCCAAAATTTCTCATAACCAAGCAACTGTGCATCTGAATAGGAAGATTCCTCAACGGCACGCACGGCCTTTTCAATCTCGGGATGTGACAACAAATCAGCAGGAACCTCGCGAGTACGGCCATTGATTTCTGTCAAGAATCGAAGCCAAAGGACTTGCATTTTCTTGTCACTATAGCGTTGGGGAGAGAATTTGGGAAGCTCCACGAAAATCAGATGCAGCCCCTCAATCACTTTCTCGGTATGTTCCACATGCACCAAACGATAGTAGTGGTAGAACTCTGACAATTCGGGCTCAAATATCTCATTCACCAAGTTCAAGGAATAGACTGGTTGCAATAATTCATATTGCTCACCACTCACTAACTGACGGACGTAGGCTTTAGAGGCATTGAACAATACCCGTTGCTTGAACTCTGGCGACCATATCATTTGCATTTCGACTAAAAACTGACGGCCACGATTGTCGATACAACGGACATCTACGATGCTGTTTTTCCGCAATGGATGGTCGGGTACTAACTCTACCGGGACATATTCCAAATGCTGAATCTCGTCCCCCGGTTCAAAGGGAAGCATCGCATTCAAAAAACTGATGGCTAAATCAGGATGTTCACCAAACACACGCCAAAATGGCCAATCGGCTCTTGTGTCTAAGAATCTCATCGCTATGTCAACTTATTCAGTTTTTATTCGTCATACCAATAGGATACCTGTTTTCAAGGCTTCGTCCACCACAGGATTGTTCTCATGGTCGCCAATCACATCGATCTTTTGGTCTCCCAATAGCATTTTCAGACGGACCTTGAAACGAATGCGGGCCAAGACACCCTTTTTCTCCTGGTCTGTCCGAACCAGCAGGTCGATGTCACCACCTCGACGGGCATCGTCCGTACGAGAGCCAAACAGATATACACGGACTCCCTCGCCGTAAATCTCACGGGCGGCTTGTAGGATAGCTTTTATTTCAGAAGGTTGCAGGCGCATGATATGGGGCTGCGCAAATATCGAATGAGTTAATTATCTCTACCTTAGGTATTAGGGCATACCATTGATGGCATTGGACAAAACCATAGATGGAAAATCAGAACTGCACCGATGTGTATCTAAACCATTACAACTTCTTCAAATAGCTCTTCGGTACCTGGATCTTGGCAGCGAAAAGGCCAAGGAGGCGGAGAACCACATAGGTGGCGGACTCCTGGATGAGCACTTCTCCCTCAATGCCACTGAAGTCACCCTTGATGACCTGCACCCGGTCGCCCACGGCCAGCGTGAAGTCATCGAAGCTGACGGCATCCGGCGAGAGATCCATGACAAACTGGAAATCGGCCATCTGCTTGTCAGGTACCACCAAAAGACTATGGGTCTGCAAATCACGCATATAGAAGAGGCGGGCACCATACTGGTTGGGCAGGTCGCAAGCCAGTTCTTTGGTGGCATAGACGAACAGGAGGTTGCGGATAACCGGCACCACCACCTTCTTGCGGCGGTATTTCAGTTGACGGACTTCGGTCTGCACCGGCAAATAGATGTCAAAATCCAAGCATTGCTCTTCCTTCAGCTTCAGCAGGTAGTCGCGCTGGGCGAGTTCCTGCTTATCGCGTGTGCGAGCTGCAAACCAAGACTTTTGATTATCAGACATTTGCCACTTATCTTCGACCTAGAGAAGGTCACCTCCGGGTACGCTTCGCGGTTGAACGAGACATTCGTATCCTCGCCCAAACCGCTCTTACATTGCGCAAATATACGGCTTTCCGTGGAATATCAAAAGAATTTTTACAGCTAATTTTCATACAGTGGCTGTCTGCTGAGAGATGCTTTGACTCCGCTGCACTCCGCTCTGCATGACATAGTGTTGATGATGGCTCACCGCCAACTATGCAAGAAGGGGAAGAATAGCTTGCCTTTAAACTACAGAAAGCCAGCTGAAACAGTTGTTTCAATGAGGATGAAACAGTTGTTCCAGTAGGTTGAAACAGTTGTTCCACTGCGTTGGAACGACTGTGTTTCATCCGATTTTTGGAGTGATTAAGTATCATTTCTGAGGTATTTAGCTCCCAGGAAGAGGGGCGTTGAGATAGCCTAATGTGTCACTCCAAGTGTCAGATGAGGCACTATTTAGCCCGGTTTTGAGGCACTTTTCTTGGAAAACCGGTGATTTTATGTCAATATACATAAAATTCAGAATTATCTGCCACAGAGAAATGTGGCTTATTCTGCTGAATAACAAGATATTCAGAAAAAGAGTGTGGCAGATGGCAGATGATTTTAAATTCTCACGCGCGCGTGCGCGCGAGGAATCACGCACACGCCGGGAACTATCTGCCACACTCTATCGGGGAATACTCAGCACGACAATTGGGCCAGATGGAGCCACTCTGGGAAGTGGCCTCCTTGCAGGTGATAGCAATTGGCAAACACGGCAACACTGATGACCCAGAGGATGAGCAGCGTCCACTTCAATCCGGTCGGCATGGGATGCCAGTTGAACACCCAGCAGCCAATGGCCCATACCAGCGAAGCCAATGGTATGCTGACCAGCAGGATGCCGGCAATGTACATCACAATGGCGGCCAACGGCGATGCGGGCAACACGATGTCCATCATCGGGAAGAGGGAGAAGAGTGCGGCACCACCACCTACGGCTACGGCCACAGCTGCTATGAGCAAAGCTACGAATACCACACAGAACACCAGCAACAGCGGACTACAAATGATGGCAAAGGCAAAGAGAAGGGCCTTCAGGAATAAGCCAACTACCTTGACAACGCTGTCACAGAACTTCTGGATAAATGTACGAGGTTTTCCTGATTGGACATAGTCGTTCACGCCATTGGCCATGCGCTCAAATCCGTCGGTCACGGTCTTTCCAATGTTCTCCATGGTAATGGCTTCGCCACGCATACTGAGCTTCTCGGCAGCTGTGCGGGCTTCGGGAATGAGCAGCCAGCAGATGATGTAGACAGGAACCAAGGTGCCGTAGCCACACACCAAAATGACCAACAGGAGTAGACGGAGCAGCGTGACATCCCAGTTGAAATAGGCCGAGATGCCGCTCACCACGCCACCCAAGATCTTGTCATCGGGATTGCGGAACAAACGACGATGTATGGTTTGGCCATGCGGGGCCGCTTCTGCCTTCTCACCATAGGAGGCCGACTCATTGCCATCCATCTCGTCCGGATTGCCCATCCGACGGATGACATCCTCTACCTCAGTGATGGTAATCACCTTCAGGCCGGTAGCCAGACGTTCAGTGAACAGCTCGGAGATGCGACGTTCGATGTCGTCTACAATTTCATCCGCTCCGGCTTCCTTGCGGAAGTGGTGCTTCAGGTTGATCAAATAATTATCCAACAGGCGGTACGCATCATCGTCGATACTGAATACGGTGCCACCAAGATTGACTGTAAGTGTCTTTTTCATAACGCATAAAAACTTATATACTAAACAAAGATGATTATTAAGAAGGATTGACACGCAGGGCGTGAAGATGAGTGACCGTATCGTTCAGCTCATTCCATGAAAGTTCCAATTCTTTCAGGAAATTCTCTCCCTGTTCGGTCAGTCTGTAATATTTACGCGGAGGGCCTTGTGTGGACTCTATCCATTCGTAACTGAGCAAAGAGTCATTCTTCAGCCGTGTGAGTAACGGATAAAGGGTGCCCTCCACCACAATCAAATGCGCTTCCTTCAGGCGCAGAATGATATCCGTGGCATAGGCCGGCTCTTTGTGGAGCAACAGCATGATGCAGTACTCCAGCATACCTTTACGCATTTGCGACTTTACATTGTTTACATCCATTGCTTGATAGATTATATATTTTGTATGGCACAAATATAGGTATTATATTAGTACTATGCATAACAAGGTAGCTTATTTCTTCTATTTCTTAACATTGTTTAGCGAATCTATGTTCTTCGGGGCACAAATAAAACGGGACTTCCCAAGAAATGGTCTTGAGAAGTCCCAGAGGAGGAGAGTATTTTAAGACTTTATTCAAACTCGCCGTAACGTGTCGGGAGTAGCTTGCGGTCGCCCAACGTATTGTCTACGCGCGCTACATTGACCCAGAACTTGTTGTCGGCTACGCTCGGAATGGGATAGGCAGCCTTGCGACGCGAATAGCTGTGGTGCCACTCGTCGTCCACGATTTCGTATTCGGGGTGAGGAGCATTGACCAGCACATTGTCGGCAGCATCTGCACGGCCCTCCTTCACCTCGCGAATCTCCTCATAGATCTGCAACATCACGTCGACAAAGTTATCCAGTTCGGCGAGGCTTTCGCTCTCGGTAGGTTCTATCATCAAGGTACCGTGTACAGGGAACGAGAGCGTAGGAGCATGATAGCCGTAGTCCATCAGGCGCTTGGCAATGTCGTTCTCGCTGATGCCGGTCTCTTCGTGCAGCGTGCGGCACTCCAAAATCATCTCATGGCCTACGAAGCCATTGGCACCGCGATAGACCACACCGTAGGTGTCCTTCAGACGCGCGGCCAAGTAGTTGGCATTGAGGATAGCAATCTTGGTGGCACGGGCCAGGCCCTCGGCTCCCATCATGCGGATATAGCCGTAAGTGATGGGCAGAATACCGGCGCTGCCGAACGGAGCTGCAGCCACCTCATTCGTGCTATTGCCGAAGAGGGTGTGTCCGGGCAGGAAAGGAACCAGATGCTGAGCCACGCAGACAGGACCTACACCGGGACCGCCACCGCCGTGAGGCGAAGCGAAGGTCTTATGCAGATTGAGGTGGCAGACATCGGCACCGATAAAGCCGGGGTTGGTCAAGCCTACCTGGGCATTCATATTGGCACCGTCCATGTAAACCTGCGCACCACAATCGTGGATGATGCGGCAAATCTCCACAATCTCAGTTTCAAAGATGCCATGCGTAGAGGGATAAGTAATCATCAGCGCAGCCAGGTTCTCCTTGTTGGCTTCGGCCTTGGCACGCAGGTCATCCATATCCACGTTGCCCTGGGCATCGCAAGCACACGTCACCGTGGTGAAACCGGCCTGGATGGCAGAGGCAGGGTTGGTGCCGTGAGCCGAGGCAGGAATCAGAATCTTGTTGCGGTGGCCCTGACCGATGCTCTCCAGATAGGCACGGATGACGCGCAGACCGGTATATTCGCCGGCAGCACCGGAATTGGGCTGGAGGGTGACGCCGGCAAAGCCTGTGATGGTCTTCAGCTCCTCGCAGAGGTTATGAATCAGTTCCCGATAGCCCTCGGCCTGGTCTTCGGGCACCAAGGGATGGAGATTCATGAACTCCGGACGGCTGAGGGGTAACATCTCAGCTGCGGCATTGAGCTTCATGGTGCAGGAGCCTAAGGAGATCATCGAGTGGGTCAGCGAGATGTCCTTGCGGTCGAGGCGCTTTATGTAGCGCATCATCTCGGTCTCGGTATGATAGCGATGGAATACCTCGTGAGTGAGATAGGGCGACTGGCGCTTCAGTGTGGCAGAGTCGATGTCTGCCTCGGGAATGTCCGACACCTTTTCCCAATCCTTGCCGACTGCAATGGCGAAAATAGAAATCAAGGTGTTGACGGCAGGCAGGTCGGTGGTCTCGTCGATGCTGATACCTATATCGCCGTTCTCAAAGTAACGGAGGTTGACCTCCTTGGCCAACGCCACGGTGCGCACCTGCTGCGAAGACAAACTGTCGGGCAAGGCGAAACGCAGGGTGTCGAAATAGAGATTGTTCAGTTGGCGATAGCCCAACTTGCTGACCTCCTGATCGACAAAGGCAGCCATGCTATGGATGCGGGAAGCAATGGTGCGGATGCCTTCGGGGCCATGATAGACGGCATAGAAGCCGGCCATCGTAGCCAGCAGAGCCTGGGCGGTACAGATGTTGGAGGTAGCCTTCTCGCGCTTGATGTGCTGCTCGCGAGTCTGCAGCGCCATGCGGAAGCAGGAACGGCCATACTTATCTTTCGACTTGCCGATGATACGGCCGGGCATGTTGCGCTTGAACTCGTCGCGCGTGGCGAAGTAGGCAGCCGAAGGGCCTCCATAGAACATGGGCGTGCCTAAGCGCTGCGTGGAGCCAAACACGATGTCGGCCCCCCACTCGCCCGGAGGCGTGAGCAGTGCCAGGCTGAGAATGTCGGCAGCCACAGCCACCTTGCATCCGGCAGCGTGAGCCTTCTCCACAAAGTCGCGATACTCCTCCACACTACCGCTGGCATTGGGGTACTGCAGCACACAGGCAAAGAGGCCGGAGGTGAATTCCAGTTCGCTGTACTTGCCCACCTGCAGGCGGATGCCCTGCGGAATGGCACGGGTAGTCATGACGGCCAGCGTCTGAGGGAAGATACTCTCGTCCACAAAGACCACGTTGGCGCCGGCTTTCTGCAGGTCTCGCGGACGCAAGCCGTACATCATGGTGACAGCCTCGGCAGCGGCGGTGGCTTCATCGAGCAACGAGCAGTTGGCCAAAGGCATGGCGGTGAGGTCGCTGACTGCAGTCTGGAAGTTGATGAGCGCCTCCAGACGGCCCTGCGACACTTCGGTCTGATAGGGGGTGTAGGAGGTGTACCACACGGGATTCTCAAACACATTGCGCTGGATGACGGCCGGCGTAATGGTGTTGTACCAACCCATACCGATATAAGAGGTGTAGAGTTTGTTCTTGGCAGCCAGAGAGGCTATGTGGCAGGCGAACTCATACTCCGTCAGGGGCGCAGGCAGGTCGAGGGGCTTGGGCAGACGGATGTTGGAGGGAATAGTTTTGTCAATCAGTTCATCGAGAGTCTGCACTCCGACAGCGCGAAGCATTGCGGCTTCATCTTGAGGGGAAATGCCGATGTGACGGCATGCTAACATGTCTGATTTCATATCGTTGAGAAATAGTGTTTATGATAGGGGAATTGCTTATCTGAAGAAAGGATTCTCCGCCTTCTCGATGCCGATGGTCGTGGGTGCTCCATGACCGGGATAGACGATGGTCTCGTTGGGCAACACAAACAGGCGGCTGCAGATGTGGTCGATGAGTGAATCGAAATTGCCACCCGCCAGGTCGGCCCGGCCAATGCTGCCCTGGAAGAGGACATCGCCGGAAAACATGCAGTGCTGGGAGGCGCAGTAGAAGACGATGCTGCCGGGTGAATGGCCCGGCACATGGATGGCCTCCAGACGGGTGTTGCCGAAGGTGATGATGTCGCCGTCATGGATATAGCCTCCTAATGGAACCTGGGGCTCGGGTAACTTGAAGCCGAACATGCGGCTCTGCTTGGGAGCATCCTCTATCCAGAACTCGTCGGCCTGATTGGCTTCGGGCTTCAGGCCAAACTCACGCTGCACGAAGGGATTTCCGAAAATGTGGTCGAGGTGCAGATGGGTGTTGAGCAGATGCTTGAGGATGAGTCCGTTGCTCTGCACGAACGACTTCAACGCCTGCTTCTCGTCTTCATACAGGCAACCGGGGTCGATGATGACCGCCTCGTTGGTTTCGTCCCAGAGCACATAGCAGTTCTCGGGGAACATATTAAATTCGAATCGCTTGATTTTCATATTATATTGTCAGTTAACTACCAATCATCAAATACTGGTATAGACCACCTTCTTGGTCTCGAAATACTCTTCGGCGAAGTAGTCCTTGAGGTCCCAGCAAGTAGTCTTGTGCCTCACCGGCAGCACCTCGCGCTCCAGTTCCCCACCTTTGAGACAGAGCAGGCCGTTGGGCAAGGCGTTGTGCGACTCGGTCCGTATGTTCTTGCGCACTATCTTCACTAGGTCGACCAGGGGCATCACCGCCCGGCTCACCACGAAGTCGAACCGCTGTTTCTCGTCTTCGGCCCGCTCGTGGCAGAAGGTCACATTCTGCAATCCGATGGCTGCAGCCACCTCGCCAGCCACGCGGACTTTCTTGCCAATACTGTCCACCAAATGAAATTGCACCTGAGGAAAAAATATCGCCAACGGGATGCCGGGAAATCCGCCTCCTGTGCCGAGGTCCATCACACGGGTGCCGGGGCGGAAATTGATGACCTGGGCAATGCCCAGCGAGTGGAGCACATGGTGTTCGTACAGATTGCCTATGTCCTTGCGGGAGATGACATTAATCTTGGCATTCCACTCCTCGTACAAGGGGCCCAGTCGGGCAAACTGGCTCAACTGGGTGTCATCGAGCCGAGGGAAGTATTTCTGAATCAGTTCCATGAATTGTGCAAACGAGGGGGAGTGTTTTATAATGAGCGTAGTTCGTTGACAATCAGAGACTCTTTGTCCAGCAGGTGCTCCACCATCTCGTAGGGCAGCGTGATGTCGATGGCTCCCATGACGTAGGGGGCAATGTCGTAGACGTTGTAATGGAAGGTGATGCCCTCGCTACTAAGGTAGAAGTTGTCTGTCGGCTCTAGTTCGCCGGTACTGGCGTAGCCCATCTCTTCCAGTTCGGCACGAGTGGCCACTCCGTTGTCAGCCATCAACTGGTGCCACAGCAGGTCGGTCAGCGCCTCTCGGTACTCAGCCACAAAGAGCTGGTCGAGCCGAAGCGGAGTCAAGGTATGCAGGTCGATGTTCAGATAAGTGGTGGTGTACATGCCATGCGCACCGCCGGTGTATTCGTCGCATCGGATGGAGTAGACCAGCAAGTGGCCTGCATAGTGGCAGACGTGGCTCTCCACCTTTTTATAATAGGAATACCAGGAGGCTATTTCGCCTTCGCCAGCAGCAGCCCGTTCTTCCTTCTCCCGGATCAGGTAGGGTGCCAGGCCTTTGCGGTAGTTGCGGGTATAGTTGTCCACATAGAGGTTCACGGCATCAGCCGGAGTGAGAGAGGCGTAGCGCTCGCCTAAGGCTGCCTCTTGCAGCAGCGTGTTGAGGCTGTCCTGCAGCTTGGCATCATTGGCCGATGAGACATACGCATAGTTGATAATCAGATTGCAAGCCGGATTGGCCGTATCGGCAAACAGATGTTCGGTGACGTTGAACTGCAAGCTGTCGAATGCCAAGTGTCCGGCGTTGGTACGCGCCCCTCCGCCACAGGAACATAGCAGAGTGGTGAAGAGCAACCAGGTCAGGGCGACCGGTATCATAAATCGTTTCATACTTTGTTCTTTTGTTTGTAATAATCAAAATAGAGAGGTTTCTTTTGCACAAATATAGGACATATTTATGAACTGGAAGCACAAAACCGCCATTTTTTTTGTCCAATCACGCCGAACCCTCTATCTTTGCAGCGAATTTCCATCCGCCTTTTGGCGGAACAACCAATCTGCTATATGACGCAACCACATACCATTGACCACAAACGTCCCTCGGGTTGGCTGGCAATCAGCCCGCTGGCCCTCTTTCTCCTCCTCTACCTTGTCAGTTCGTTTCTACTGAACGACTTCTATAAGGTACCCATCACAGTGGCTTTCCTCTTCTCGTCGGCCTACGCCCTCCTCCTGACCCGAGGCATTCCTTTGGAGCAACGCATCCAGCTCTTCTCCACCGGAGCCGGCAACCGCAACCTGCTGCTGATGGTGTGGATATTCGTCCTGGCCGGTGCTTTTGCCGACAGCGCCAAGCAGATGGGTGCCATCGATGCCGCAGTCAACCTCACTCTCCAGATTCTGCCCGGCAACCTGCTGCTGGCCGGCATCTTCCTGGCCTCCTGCTTCATCTCCCTCTCCATCGGCACGAGTGTAGGCACCATCGTAGCCCTCACGCCGGTAGCCGTCGGTCTGGCGGAGAAGACCGGCATCGACCTCGCCCTGATGACTGGTGTGGTGGTGGGCGGATCATTCTTCGGCGACAACCTCTCATTCATCTCCGACACCACCATTGCCGCCACCCGCACCCAGGAGTGCCGTATGCGCGACAAGTTCCGCGTCAATCTGCAGATTATCAGTCCTGCCGCTCTTATCGTCCTGATTATCTATATCGTGCAAGGCCTGCATCTGCAGGTCGCGCCCGACGTGCAACCCGTGGCCTGGGCTAAGGTGCTGCCCTATCTGTTGGTATTGGGCATGGCCATTGCCGGACTCCATGTCGTCCTGGTCTTGACCTTGGGACTGTTTGCCACGGGGCTCACCGGTCTGTTCACCGGCACCTCGCCGGCCGACTGGTTCAGTGCCATGGGCGAAGGCATCATCGGCATGGGCGAACTGATTATCGTCACCCTGCTGGCGGGAGGCATGTTGGAAATCATCCGCTACAACGGAGGCATCGACTTCCTCATCAGCCGCCTCATCCGCCATGTGCGCAGCAAGCGCGGAGCCGAGTTGAGCATTGCCGCCCTGGTCAGCCTGGCCAATCTCTGCACGGCCAACAACACCATTGCCATCATCACCACCGGCCCCATTGCCCGAGGCATCGCCATGAAGTATCACCTCGACAAGCGGAAAGTGGCCAGCCTGCTCGACACCTTCTCCTGCCTCGTTCAGGGTCTCATCCCCTATGGAGCGCAGATACTGATTGCTGCCGGACTGGCTACGCTCTCGCCGATAGCCATCGTGAGCCACCTCTACTATCCCCCATGCATGGGAATTTGTGCCATTTTTGCCATTTTATGCCGCTATCCACGTAAATATTCCTAAGCAAACTCTTTAGTAATCCAAAAATTAGTCGTATCTTTGCGCCCGCTATCACGAGATGATAGCATATTCAAATCATTAACCAAAACTTATTTTAATTTAAATGGCAACAAAAATCAGATTGCAAAGACATGGACGTAAGGGCGCAGCTTTCTACGCCATCGTTATTGCCGATGCAAGAGCTCCACGAGATGGAAAGTTTATCGAGAAGATTGGTACCTACAACCCCAACACCAATCCTGCCACAGTAGATTTGAAATTCGACCGCGCACTCACATGGGTCAAGAACGGTGCACAGCCTACTGACACCGTACGTAACATCCTCAGCCGCGAAGGTGTCTACATGATGAAGCACCTGCTGGGTGGTGTGGCCAAGGGCGCATTTGGCGAGGCTGAAGCCGAAGCCAAGTTCGAGGCTTGGAAGAACAGCAAGCAGAAAGGTCTGGACAACGTGAAGAACCAAGACCTCGAAGCCAAGAAGGCTGTAGCCAAGGCACGTCTGGAAGCAGAAAAGAAGGTGAACGAAGAGAAAGCAAAGGCACTGGCTGAGAAGAAAGCCGCTGAAGCCGCTGCCAAGGCAGCCGAAGAAGCAGCCAAGGCCGCTGAAGCAGCCGCAGCAGCAGCTGCTGCCGAAGCAGAAGCTCCCGCTGAAGCTCCTGCAGCCGAAAATGCCGCTGAGTAAGCGCATTCTCCCCTCATTCATGGATTAAAACTACCCGAGTCCCCTCCCCAAAAAGGAGGGGACTCTCTCGTCATAGGGGTTATTTGGAGCCAATCAGAAAAGGAATCAGTCCGACAATTAGGTTGCATGGAAGGGTTACTATTCAACTCCCCGCCTTCTGGGAGGAGGAGAGTTTAATAGACCTCCAGTTGACAGCCGTAGCCCCCGAAAAAAAATTCGTTCCTTCTGTTACAATCCGTCGTTTTTTACGTCTACCTTATAGAACAGAACCAAACGTAAACCGAAAGACCATGATGGATGCCGAACGCTTCAAACGGGAATTGCTCCCCTATCACCGCAAAATGTTTGCCGTGGCCTACAAGCTGATGGAGAACAGCAACGATGCGGCCGACCTCGTGCAGGACGCCTACCTGAAGCTGTGGGAGAAGCGCGATGCGCTGGAGCACATAGACAACTTCGAGGCCTTCGCCATCGCCACCGTGCGCCATCTCTGTCTCGACCAGCTGCGCTCCACCCGCTACAACCAGGCACGCGACTGGGTGGAACTGGAGCGAGCCCCCGACCCCTCGGACGAAGAGCAGACCGAGCTCAGCGACAAAGCCCGCCAGGTGAGGCACCTCATCCGACAGCTGCCGGAGGCCCAGCAACAAGTGGTGCGGATGCGCGACATCCAAGGATGCACCATCGACGAAATTGCACAGACCACCGGCCTGCAGGCCAGCAACATACGGGTGATGCTCTCCAGAGCCCGCAAACGCATTAGAGAAGCATTTCTTCACTACACATAGAAAGAAAGGGAAAAGAAAAATGAAACATACTGATGACATACAGCGCCTGGTCGATGCCTACTACGAAGGCACCGCTTCCGAAGCCGAAGAGAGAGCCCTGAAGCAGCGGCTCTTGTCGGACGACTGTCCTCCCGAACAGGAGAGAGAGAAAGAGCTGATGGCCGCCCTGGACGAACTGGCGGCCGATGTGCCTCCCGTGCCCCAAGGGCTGGAGGAGCGAATCGCCGCAGCCATTGACTCTCGAGCCAAGCAAAGCGCCCTCTCCCACCGCCGCTCCCGACTGTGGGTATGGGCAGGCAGCATAGCCGCCTCCCTGCTGCTCGTGGCCGGCCTAACCCGACTGACGGAGATGCACCGGCAACCGAAGGACACCTTCAGCGACCCCCAGGAGGCTTACCAGGTGCTGAAGAGCACCCTCCTGGAGATGTCGGCCCAACTCAACGCAGGGATGGCACAAGCCACCGCCTTCGAGCAAGAGCTCCATCAGACCAATCAAGAAATCCACCAACTAATCACCGCTAAAAACTGACAACAATGAAAAGAATCCTTACCCTCTGCACGGCCGGCCTGATGCTGGCAATGCTCCCCCTGCTGGGTCACGCCCAAAGCGAAATTTTCCAAAAGTACAGCGAGAAGAAAGAGGTCAGATCGGTCTATATCTCCAAAGCCATGATTGAGAACAACATCCATCTCTTTACCCAAGAACTCTACATCGGCAAAGTGAGCGGCAAGCTCAACTCGGTACAGATACTCTCCGTGAGCACCGAAAACGTACGCTCCGAACTGGCCAAAGACGTACGCGACATGCTCAAGAAGGAGAAGTACGAACTGCTGATGAAGCAGAAGAGCGCCTCGAGCAACAGCGAGTTCCACATGCTGCGCAAGGGCGACAAGGTGTCGCAATTCATCATGTTCGTGGAGAGCGGCAGCAGGAGTAAGTTAGTCCTCCTCGAAGGCGACATGCTCCTGAGCGACATACAGCGCATCATGCAGTTCCAGCAGGTGTCCGACGTCAACTCCTCGCGCATCTATAAGAACGGAGAAGCCTTAGAGCCCGGCTCACCCGAATACGATGCAACCATGCAAAAAGTAGAGAAAGCCCTGCAGGGACTGGACATGACGCAGCTGCGTGAAGATATGGAGAAACTGAGCAAGAATCTGAAGAGCAGAAAGGAGCGTCTCTCCCAAATGCGCGACAGCCTCTAATCCCACCCTTGTTTGGAGAAATAGGACACTTTTTCTTCCCATTTTCATCTGTTTGTGTAGGATAATGCGTATATTTGCAAGCAAATACAAGTAGAACCATTATCCTACACAAACATTTTGATTTATGAAAACTGACCGTCATAGCCAAGGTGGCATCCTGTCCGCCCTCATCCTCCTGCTACACCTCACGGCCTGCGGCACCAACGAGATGCCCACGACCTCCTCTACCAACGACAGTATCTTTACCAAGGCCACCGTCCTGCAGATACACATGACCGACCCCCAACGGGCCCTTGCCATCATCGACACCATGGAGATGCGCCATCTCGTCCCTCCCTACATGGTGCACTGCATGCGCAGCATCGTCTACCAAAATGCACTCGAACAGCCCCGTCTGGCCATCTACCATGCCACGCAAGCGGTCTCCTACCCCGAATTTGAAAAGGAAGATCCCAACACCTGCTGCACGGCCATCAACCTGCTGGCCGAACGCGACTACCGGCGGAACAACTTCACCAAGAGCCTCGAATACGCCAAGCGAGGGCTGGATATAGCCCGCCGCAACCACATCAAGATACAGGAACTCAACTTCTCCTTTTCCATCGGACGTAGCATGCTCTTCAGCGGCGACGAAGAAGAGGGTATGCGCATCTTGAGAGAAGTGCTCCGCCAAGACCAGGAGCTCTATCCACAGCCCTCCAGCATCGCCGAAATCAACCACCTCATCTACGTTGTCGGCGAGATGATGGAGCTCTACACCAAGCAAGGTAAACTGGCCGAGGCAGAAGCCTTGGTGCCCCATGCCGAACATACCTTGGAACTGATGGAGCCCATCCTCGGCCTGCCCGCCGGCTTCAAGGAGTTCCGTAGCATGGAGATCTACTCCAACATCATGAAGATCTACGACGAGTTGGGCGACTTCAAGAAGTCGGACATCTACCTGAAGAAGATGCTGGCCAACGAGTCCACCAGAGCCGCCAGCCTGATGCGTGCCGCAGGCCACTACCTGGCTACTCGCCAGTACGACCAGGCACTCTCCACCCTGAAGAGAGCCAACGTCTTCTTCCTGCACAACTTCGACAGCATCAGCAGCGACTACGTCAACCAGATTCTCAACCGAGAGTTCAAGGCTTACACCGCCATTGGCAACGAACGTCAAGCCCGCATCACCGCACAGCGCATCATTGCCATCAAGGACAGCCTCAACCTCCGCGCCCAGGAGGGCGATGCGGCCCAACTCTCCAAAATCTACGAGACCCAGGAGAAAGAGAAACGCCTGCAGGAACAGGCCAAAGCCCTCACCTCGCAGCGCTTCTACCTCACCATCAGCATCGTAGGATTGGGCTTGGCCATCGCCTTCATCGGTCTGATGGTCTACTACAACCGACGCATCAACCGGCAGAGCAAAGCCACCGTACGCGCCATCCGACAGCTCATCGACCCCACGGAGAAGGAGCAACAAAGCGAATCGGCCACCCAGGTGATGGAGGATATGCGCCTCCGCCAAGCCGCCAACCTCTTCCGCACACATCCCGAGCTGGAGGTCAGCGAGGTAGCCGCCAAGTGCGGACTGGAGGACCTCGACAGCTTCAACCGCCTCTTCATCCGCCACTTCGGTCTGCATCCTGCGGAATACCGCAAATGGGCGGTGCGACTGAAGCTTGAAGAAGCCGCGCCGCAGGCCGACCGGCGTACAGCAGCCGACTCCTCCGACCGGATGAAAGAGCAGTTCATCCAAAACATGTCGCACGAGATACGCACCCCGCTCAACCAGATATCGGGCTTCGTGCAACTGCTCACCGACCCCGACCTCTCTATGGACGAGGGCGAGAAGCGCAAGGTGAACGACATCATTGCCGAACAGACCCACTACATGACGCAGATGCTGAACACCTTCCTGGAGATTTCGGAATACGAAAGCAGCGACGCGCCACTGCATACGGAGGAGGTCTCCATCGACCGTCTGCTCGACGTCTTGCGCGACGAGACCCACGTTCCCCAGCCGGGCGTGAGCATCAGCTTCGCCAACCGAAGCGACCTGACCACTATCCAGAGCAATGCCAAGGCCCTCACCCGCCTCTTGCTCTGCCTCACCGACAATGCCGTCAAGTTCACCACCGAAGGGGCCATCCATGTGGAGTTCTACACCGATGCCACCGATGGCACTCCCTGCTTCAGCGTGACCGACACCGGCAAGGGCATCCCCCAAGGCGAAGAGGAGAAGATTTTCGACCGCTTCTACAAGGTGGACGAGTATGTGCCGGGCGTAGGCATCGGACTCTCCTTAGCACGCCAGATAGCCCAGCGCCTGGGCATCAGCGTCACCCTCGACCGCACATACACCGCTGCCGGCTCACGCTTCATCGTGCGATGAATGGCCGGCAAGGGGTATCTGAGGATAGGGTGAGTCATAGGTGAGTCATAGATACGAAAAAGGGGCACCCACCCGCACGATGCGGGGAGTGCCCCTTTCCTATATGAAAGGATCTGAATTACTTCTTAGAACCCTTTTCGAGCTGCTCCTTCAGGGCAGCCAGAGCGTCGATGTCACCCAGGGTCGTAGAAGCGGCCTGGTTCTGAATCATGGGAGTCTCCTCCTTCTTGCTCTGGGCAGCCTTCTTGGCAGCCTTCTTCTCAGCACGCTCCTCAGCCTTGGCTGCATCTTCGAAGATGCGGCTGTGAGAGAGGATGATGCGCTTGGCGTCCTTGTTGAACTCAATCACCTTGAACTCCAGCTTCTCGTCGAGCTGAGCCTGTGAGCCATCCTGCTTCACGAGGTGCTTGGGAGTAGCGAAGCCCTCTACGCCGTAAGGCAGAGCAACGACTGCGCCCTTGTCGAGCATCTCGATGATGGTACCTTCGTGAACGCTGCCTACGGTGAATACCGTCTCGAATACGTCCCAAGGATTCTCCTCCAGCTGCTTGTGGCCGAGGCTCAAGCGGCGGTTGTCCTTGTCGATCTCCAGCACCTGAACGTCGATGTCGGCACCAATCTGAGTGAACTCGCTGGGGTGCTTGATCTTCTTCGTCCAAGAGAGGTCAGAGATGTGGATGAGGCCGTCAACGCCCTCTTCAATCTCCACGAATACACCGAAGTTGGTGAAGTTGCGTACCTTGGCGGTGTGCTTGCTGCCCACGGGGTACTTCTGTTCGATAGTCTCCCAGGGATCCGGCTTAAGCTGCTTGATGCCGAGCGACATCTTGCGCTCCTCGCGGTCGAGAGTCAGCACAACGGCTTCTACCTCGTCGCCAACCTTCATGAAGTCCTGAGCCGAACGCAGGTG
>CAMGAL010000006.1 GCA_946007445.1 uncultured Mediterranea sp. | reverse complement strand
GCTGGACGCGCTGATGGATGGCGGCGCGCGTCACACCGCACTCGGCGGCTACATCTTTGAATGGTTTACGGGCATTCTGCGAAATGATTTCCAGAATCTGACGATCAAGATTGTCTATCTTTTCCATGATATTAATTGCTATGTTCTACGTTGATTTATCAATTTGTAAGCAAAAGTAGCGCTTTATTTTAATTTATCCATGAAAAAGGAAGAAATATTTGCGTGAAAGATGAAAAAAGACACTGGCACCCCACGATGATTCAAGATATGCGTGGGATGCCAGTGGTGGTATGGGGCGTACGGAGGCTTATCCGTTTGGCCTTACTTCTCGATGCTGACCAGCTCGACTTCGAATACCAAAGCGGAGAAGGGCTTGATCTTGGCTCCTGCCTCGCGGCTGCCGTATGCCAATTCCTGCGGGATGTAGAGCTCCCACTTGGAACCTACGGGCATCATGGTGAGGGCTTCGGTCCAACCCTTGATGACTTGGTTGGCACGGAAGGTGGCGGGAGTGGGCTTGCCGTCCTTGTCCTTGCGGCTGTATGAGCTGTCGAACTCTGTGCCGTCAATCAATGTGCCGCGATAGTTCACCTTCACCGTGCTGGAGTCGGCGGGGATGGCACCTGTACCTTTGACGAGTACCTTGTATTGCAGACCGCTTTCGGTGGTCACTACGCCTTCCTTGTCTTTGTTCTCGGCGAGCAACCTCTCCCCCGCGGCCTTGTTGTCGGCACACTTCTCGGCGTTGGCCTTCTCCTTGATGACGTCCATCTGGGTGCGCATGTAGTTCTGGGCCTCTTCCATCGACATGGCTCCGCCCTTGCCGATGACGCCGGCCACGAATCCGGCCAGCATGTTCTCGCGGCTCATGGTCTTGGTGGAGTCGTCGCCGAATACCTGCTGTGTGAATCCTTCTACCCACTGCTTGCTGACCATCTGGCCGATGCGCATACCTTCCATATAGGCCAGGTCTTCTTCGCTGGTCTTGGCGGCACCGTCGTTGAATCCCTTCAGGAACGTAGCCATCTTGGTGGAGTCGATACCCATCTGAGCCAGATACTGCTCCAGACCCTCTGTACGTGCCATGCCGATGGCATAGGAGAGAGAGTCAACGTCGGTCTTCAGGTTGCCCTTGGGGCTTTGGGCTGTGCATGATGCCAGTCCTGCGGCGGCTGCCAGAGCCACCATCATTGTAAACTTTTTCATTTTGCTTTTAACTTTTTTATTTATGTAACACTTTCAACAATTCTACTTCAAACACCAAGGTGCTGTGGGGAGGAATCATCTCGCCCGCGCCCTGTGCTCCGTATGCCAGTTCGCTGGGGATGAAGAGCTTCCACTTGGCTCCTTCGGGCATGAGCTGCAGAGCCTCTACCCAGCCGGGAATCACCTGACTTACGCCGAAGGTGGCCGGTTGTCCGCGACGGATGGAGCTGTCGAACAGCGTGCCGTCTATCAGTGTGCCTTCGTAGTGGCACTGTACCTGGTCGGTGGCCTTGGCGTAGGTGCCCACCTTGCCTTCGTTGATGACCTCGTATTGCAGGCCGCTGGGCAGGGTGACGACACCCGGACGCTTCTTGTTCTCTTCCAGGAACTTCTTGCCCTTCTCGATGTTCTCGGCGTTCATCTTCTGCTCCATCTCTTCGAAGTACTTGTTCACGATGTCGCGTGCCTCCGCATGGCTGATGGCGGTTGCTTGGCCGTTGATGACATCACTCACTGCTTGGGCGAAATCTTCCACTACCAAGCCACGGGCGCCCATGCTGGCCAGGTTCTGGCCTATGCCCAGGCCAATCGCATAACTGAATTTATCCATGTTTACTGTCTGTTTTTTGAAGCGGCAAAAGTACGTCTTTTCTTTGAATGATTTCACTTTTAAGCATTTAATTTTTCTTATTTGTCGGACAAGTGCGTATCTTTGCCTGGCAAAAAGCTAATCAAACGTTATATTTGGGAGGAAAAACAAATGAAAAAGAATCTCGTCGTATTGAGTGGTGCAGGCATGAGTGTGGAGAGCGGACTGAGTACCTTCCGCGACTCGGGAGGCCTGTGGGATACCTATCCCGTGGAGCAAGTGGCTACGCCTGAGGGTTTCTATCGCGATCCGGGTCTGGTGCTGGAGTTCTACAACAAGCGTCGTCATGAGTTGTGGAAGGTGCAGCCCAATGCCGGTCATCTGGGCATCGCCGCCCTGGAGGCCGACTACAACGTGCAGGTGGTGACCCAGAATGTGGACAACCTGCATGAGCGGGCGGGCAGCTCGAACGTCATCCACCTGCATGGCGAGCTGACCAAGGGTTGCTCCAGTCGCGACTCCAACGACCCGCGCTACATACAGACGCTGCCCGACGACTATGACTTCCGCTTGGGCGACCAGGCCGGAGATGGCAGCCAGCTGCGCCCCTTCATCGTGTGGTTTGGCGAGGCCGTGCCCGAGATAGAGACGGCCATCGCGTATGTGGAGCAGGCCGACGTGCTGGTCATCGTGGGCACCTCGCTCAATGTCTATCCCGCTGCCGGCTTGCTGCACTATGCGCCTGCAGAGGCCGAAGTGTATCTGATTGACCCCAAGCCGGTGGAGACGCACAGCCTCCGTCCGGTGCACGTCATCCGCAAAGGTGCCTCCGAGGGCATCAAGGAGTTGCGGGAGCTGCTGGCCGTCCGTTAGCCTCAGGCCCCGAAGTCGCCCTGCAGGGTCCGCTTGATTCTGCGCCATGCCTTGGCCCAAAAGCCGAAGTGGCGATGATAATAGCGGGCCAGGCAGCGGCGTGCCTCTTCATTCTCTACGACAGGTTCTATCTTGATGACCGGTAAAGGTTGGTCCCACAGCCGGGAGGCATAGAGTCCGCCCCCTCCGCAATTGGTCCCACTGCCGTCAAAGCCTTCGTTGTGTACCAGCGAACGACCCACATTCAGTGAAAGCACGTCGGCCAGAAAGAGGCTGGCATTCCAGCGGATGGCCCACGAATTGTTCTTCTCGGCTATCTGCCTGCGGAGCATACGGGTGAAGCGGTAGTTGCCGTTGAAGTCAAACCGGTAAGTCAGCTTCCTCTCTTCCAGCTGTCGGAGCAGCTGGCTTCCGTCGGGGTTGAACAGTCGCCAGCTTCGTGCCCAGGTGGCCCATCCCCAGCTGCCGGTCCACTGGATGAGGAAGGTGTCGGGCAGGGCGGGGTCTTGCGTAAAGTCGCAGCCCTGTATGTGTCCTACGCGAGGCTCGTCGGCATAGACCGTAAGGGCATCGTTCATGAATCGCAGGAAGTAGGGCGAGAGTACCAGGTCATCCTCCAGCACGATGACCCTCCCGTACCGGTTGACCTGAGTGGTCACTCCGTCGATGATGTTCCGGGCCAGTCCCCAGTTCTCCTCCCGCTCGATGAGGTGTACCTCCTTGAATCCATGTATGTAGCGGATATACCGTCGCACCTCGGCCACGGCTTCTGCCTGCTGCTCCTCTTTGGGGGCATCTGAGTAGATGAACAGTTCACTCTCGGCCGCTTCGGCATTGGCCAGCAGACTCTCGACCAGCCTACGCGTATGCTGCGGGCGGTTGTAGACGAAAAGGAGGATGGGAGAAAGAGTCATATCAGTCAGATTGTTTGTTGAGTGAAGAAATGAAATCCTGCATGAAGTGTGGCCAATCGTGCTGGTTCAGAAAATGACGGTATGTTTCCAAGTTGATGCACTGGTCTTTTGCTGATGCCACTATATTGGGAATATCCTCAAAACTCTGGAATGTGTACACTGCCAATCTTTTCTCTTGGGCATAATCCTTGAACGAACCCACATGAGGACCTATGACTTTGGCTCCGAATGAGAGTGAGTCCATCAGTACACCTGAGCTGAGAACACTCTCTGCTGCGTATGGTATCAGTACGAACCGGCTGTTTGCAATCTCCTTGCCAACTTCGTCGAAGGTCAGCTGACGGTTTTCAATGCTGATATGAGAACCAGCATATTGCTGCAACTCATGGTAGAGGGTCTCTGATGAGCATTTGCCAATGACTTTCACATGGACAGATGGCATCTTCTCAGAGGCAAAACGCAGGAATTCAGGGACCCCTTTATACGGCGATATGTTACCCCAAATCAGGATGTCTGTCTGCGGATGGGGCGAGAGGGGGTGATTCCTAAGTTCTTTCGTAGGATGGTGTAGAAATATACTATGCCCTACGGCTTGCGGACATTGGCTCTTGATGACCTCCAGTCCTTCTGAGGCATGTGTCACAATCAAGTCGGAGTGACGCATCAAAGCTTTTTGTATCCATGCTTTTTGATGTCGGTGTCGGGTGATATGAGGTTGCTTGTTGTGCAGAAACCATACTAACCGTTTCTTACTGAGCTTGATGCGAAGTATCATCCATAGGGCCACTATAGTCTGTAACAGACCATGCTTATAGTCTGGAACATTCTCCATCCAATGAAAAATGTACACGTCGCTTGCAATCTTTCTAGGGAAAAGGCTGAATAGGGGATTCCTGTGTGGTTGGTTCATTACCTCTATCCCTCTCCCCTTCAGGGCGTTTACGAAATCTTGGATATAGGGATTGCTTGCGCCGGATCGGTTTGCCGGGATTTGAGGATACACAACGACTTTCATAATCAATAGCTCAGATTTTGCCTACAAAGATAGCTGAAATTCGTCAAATCCTGCTCTGGTCGGATAAAGAATTTTGCTCCTACCTATCTGCTCCGTACTCGGGCCGCTGTTTCTTCGCTCATTCTTCGCTCAAACACCGCTCCTATAGAAGCGGTCATTGAGCGAAGAACGAGCGCAGGAATAGCGAAGAAACAGCGGCGAAGGAGCGGCCCGGGTACGGAGAAGAGGGAAATTGGGTGGAATGTGGCAAGTGGGTGCAACAAAATTCGTGCAACGCCCTTAGGTGGTATGGGATAACCGTCGTATCTTTGTGGCCTGAGAAATAGTGAGGAAGATAGAACGAATCGTAAACATGGAAAATGAAATGAGTACATCCCTTTTTTGTTTTGTCCCTACAGGTGGTTTGGGGAATCGTATGCGTGCCATAGCATCGGCGGTCACGCTGGCCGACGTGATAGAATCTACTCTCCAGATATACTGGTTCCAAGACTGGGGGTTGCAGGCTCCTTTTGCCCGGCTCTTCCATCCCATTCGCACATCTCATGTATCTCTGAAGGATGCAGATGCTCCTATGAGACTGCTCTACGACCGTCCACGCCGCAAGAACTTGTTCATTCCCCGACTCTTTCAGTATCTTTGTTTTGACCGGTGTGCCTATGAGCGTAGCATAACCCCTCTATGCCGGCAACACTTCGACTTTGCTCAGTGGGCCCAAGCGCGTCGGGTCTATATGGCATCTTATACGGATTTCTATCCCTACGATGCCTCTCTGCTTAGCAGACTGTTTGTCCCTGTAGAAGCCATCGGGCAACGCATAAACGACAATCGCTCCTTCTTCCAGGGAAAGCCTGCGGTGGGGGTGCATATTCGCCGCACAGACCATGTGGATGCCATTGCTCTGAGCCCTACAGAACTGTTTGTGGAGCGCATGGATGGGATACTGGACCTACGTCCGGATACGGTGTTCTATTTGGCTACCGACTCGGAATCGGTGAAGCATGAGCTGAAAAACCGCTATGGTCAGCGCCTCCTGACCTCCATGCAGCCCGCCGACCGCAACTCCGTGGAAGGCATCCGGCAGGGAGTCGTAGAAATGTACACCTTGGCACACACGGACTTGATTCTTGGCTCTTGCCGCAGCAGCTTTTCCGAACTTGCTGCCCAGCTGTTCGGAGCTGAGCTGCAGGTAGTCAAGAAGTGAATGTGTCGGGTGTGTTTATCAGCCATTCGCAGGCCTGCACACAGTGGATGGTCTCTCCGTCAATGGTTATATCGCCTGTTTCACCCGTCATCATAATCAGTGTGAGCTGATGGCATCCGGTGGCAGTGGCACCTTTCAGCAGACCACCTATTTCACGATTGTACAGCTTGGTCTTGGGAGTCGTGAAATCATAAGTCACCTGTATGAGTTGTGTGATGCGATTTCTGTCCAATATGGCAAAATCGACTTCGTAACTTTTATGCTGGCGCAAATAGAAGAGCTGCTGGGTGTCGTTCTCTAAACGTCGCAGCAACTCGATAGCGACGACATTTTCTAATCGCCATCCGAGATTTTCTGTTTGTAAGGCATCCTCGTGGTTGGACAGAAATGCATTGTCTATGGCGTAGGCTTTACGCTGTCCTTGACGATCTATGCTTTTATATGAAAACTTGGGTATCAAACGCAGCAGATAGGCGTTCTCTAGATAAGATACATAGTTCCTTGCCGTATGGATAGAGCTGAGTTGGTAGTCCTTTTGCAGTTTAGAATAGGATACTTCTTGGCAGAAGTGGTCCAATAGTGTATTGGATATTTGCTGCAAGGTCTTTTTGTAGCGCACTTTATATCGTTGGCAGATATCTTTAGTAACTATAGCTGTCAGCAATGAATGGATGTACTTCTCAGGCCTGCCCATAGAAAGGGTCTCTGGGAATCCTCCTTGCATCAGGTAGGTATCTAATGTGTGAAGCAGCAGCCCCTTGCCTTTTGTCGTCTGCGAATGGACAGCGACTCCTTTGGCAACACAATATTCCGTAAATGAGAAGGGAAACAGATGAATTTCATTGTAACGGCCGGTCAGGTGGGTGGCCAATTCTCCACTCAACAAATTGGCATTGCTGCCTGTCAGAACCAAGTGGACTCCCTGGCGTAGCAGGCGATTCACGAACAGGTGCCATTTGGGGATATTCTGTATCTCGTCCAGAAACAGGTGAGTAAACTGGCCATAGATACGGTACAGGGTTTCCAGTATGGTGTTCAGTTCATTGGCTGGCAAACTGGCCAATGACTCGTCATCGAAATTAACATAAGCGAAAGCTACTTTGCTTTGCAGTAACACTTTCTGGCACAACGTGGACTTCCCGCAACGGCGTACCCCAATGACAATCTGAGCCAAATGGCTGGTAAGGTCTATGGCGGATTCCTCCCGACGCGATATCCAGACAGAGTAATCTGCGCTGGCCAATTCCTCTCGTTGGTCTCTCAATATCTGCTCCAATCTGTCCATAATCTGTAGCTGATTTTATTCTTTCTGCAAAGCTACTGATTCTAATCGAGTTATGCAAGCAAACTGCATAAAATGGAAAATTTTTAGGGGTCTAAACTGCACAAAATGGAAAGTTTTTAGGGGCCTAAACTGCATAAATTGGAAAATTTTATTGGCCATCAAACAGCAGTTCCGCCACTTCTCCGGCTTGCAGGGTGAGGTCCCATTGAGGGGCTTGCTGCGTGTAGCGACCGGCCGGGGTGATGACGGTCGCCCGGCTGCATCCTGCCGGCAAGGCCACGGGCAGGGGGCCTTCGCCGTAGAGGCGGCGGATGGTGGCTCGCACGGCGCGTCCATGGCTCCATTGCAGGGAGACTTCGGCTTGAGGTACACGCCAACCGCTGAAGCATCCCTCATCCCACGACGTGGGGAGGGCGGGCAGCAGACGGATGACGCCGTCGGAGGCCTGCAGCAACATCTCGCTGATGCCGGCCGTGCCACCGAAGTTGCCATCTATCTGGAAGGGAGCGTGCGAACAGAAGAGGTTGGGGAAGGTGCCGCTGCCATGCTTCTTGCCTCGGGCAAACTTGGCGGGTTGCAACAGGCTGCGGAAGAGGTTCCAGGCACGGTCGCCATCGCCCAGTCGGGCCCAGAAGTTAATCTTCCAGGCACGGCTCCAGCCGGTGCCGCCATCTCCTCGGCGTTCCAAGGTCTGTCGGCAAGCCTCGGCCAGCGCCGGTGTGCGTTGCGGCGAGATGAGGTTGGAGGGATGGAGACCGTAGAGATGAGACACATGGCGGTGGTGGACATCCTCCTCGCGGTAGTCTTCGAGCCACTCCTGCAGGTAGCCCTTGGGGCTGATCTGCATGGGCGGGAAGCGCTTGACGAGGGCATCCAGACGGTCGGCCCATTCGGCATCTCTGCCCAGCAGTCGGGCGGCCGTGGCCGTGTTGGTGAAGAGTTCGGTCAGTATCTGGACGTCCATGGTGGGGCCCATGCAGACACTGACGGGGGTGGGGTCGGAGGCTACGAAGAAAGCGTTTTCGGGCGAGGAGGTGGGAGCTGTGACGAGCCAGCCGTGCTGAGGCTCCTCGACCAGCGTGGACTCGAAGAATCGGGAGGCTCCCTGCAGGATGGGGTAGATGCGCTGCAGGTAGCCGGCATCGCCTGTGTAGAGGTAGTGGTACCACAGATGCTGGCACAGCCAGGCGCCGCCCGTGTTGGTGGCACCCCACGAGGGATGGTCGCCGGGGGCGGTATAGTTCCAGACGTTGGTCATCATGTGGAGTACCCAGCCGTCGGCTTGTGGACCATAGAAGGCATGGGCACTCTCACGCCCGGAGGGTATCAGCCGCTCGATGAGGGTCAGCAGCGGGTCGTGCAGGTCGCCCAGGGCGGTGGCCTCCATGGGCCAGTAGTTCATCTGAATATTGATGTTGGTGTGGTAGTCGCCGTTCCAAGGGGTCTGCAGCGTGTTGGCCCAGAGCCCTTGCAGATTGGGCGGCAGGGAGCCGGCACGTGTGCTGCTGATGAAGAGGTAGCGGCCGTAGTTATAGTAGAGGGCGGCCAGACCGGGTGTGGGATGGTCGGCAAAGCGCTGCAGGCGCTGGTCGGTGGACAGGAGGTCGTCGGCCGAGGTGGGCAGGCTGAGGCTGACGCGGTCGTAGTAGCTGCGGTGGAGTCGCGTGTGGCGTGCGGAGGCTGTGGAGAGCCTGTCAGGCCGGGTGGCTTCGGCCAGGAGGCTGTCGCAGTGGCTCTCGTAGCGTGCGCCGGGGAAGGTGGTGCCGGGGGCGGCATAGTCGGTGGTGGCCGAGAGCGCCCGCCGGGCTTCGTCGGCTCCCTGCAGCGAGAGGCCTTCCGTGGCCGAGAGGCGGGTGGTGCCGCCGGTGACTATGAGGCGCAGGGCGGCTTGATACCTCATGCCCGGCTTGTCGGGGTGGCCGCTGTCCAGCTGGCCCTGCATCAGCAGGCGGTCGCCATCGGTGGTGACCGTGGCCCGTTCGGGGCGGCTCAGTTGGGCTGTCAGGTTCAAGGCTCCTGCCTTTGAGACCTTCAGATGGATGTAGCATACGTCGTCGGCTCGGGAGGAAAAATATTCGCGCTCGTGGAGAACGCCGTTTTGCATGAACGAGGTGCGGGCCACCCCATCGCGCAGGGAGAGGCTTCGCTCGTAGCGGCTCACCTCGTCGGTCATGCCGTCGAAGCGGAGTGTGAGGTAGCCCATCATCTGGTAGGTGCCATAGCTGCTACCTGTCTCGGGGATGCGTGGCACAAAGCTGCGATACATCAACTCCTGGGCCTCGCGGTTGCGCCCCTCGAAGAGCAGCTGTCGGATGCGGGGCAGGCTGTCGGCAGCCTGGGGATTGCGATAGTCGGCTTCACAGCCGCTCCACAGGGAGATTTCATTGAGCAGCACCTGCTCGCAGGCAGGATTTCCGTCGGACATGATGCCCAGGCGGCCGTTGCCTAAGGGGAGTGTCTCCTCCCAGATGGTGGCCGGGGTGGTGTACCACAGACGGTGGTTGCAACTGTCGGCAGAGGTAGCCGAGGATATGTTCAGGGCCTGGACGGCCGTTGCCCAGATGAGTGCCAGGCTGCAGAGGAGAGAACTCTTCATGGTTTGTAGATAAGGGTTTTGCCGGCAAATATAAGCAAAGATTTGCGTACTTGCCATTCTTTCCTTACATTTGTGCTGGATTTATTAATTAAATGATGATACTATGAAGAATCAGGCCATAGCTTTCGTCTGCCTGTGGGCGGGAATGGCATTGACAGCTTGCCGTGGCAGTTGGTATAAGACCACCGATCGAGGAGTCGTGGTGACGGTGGAGCATGTGGCTCCCGGCCAGGCACGCCAAGTGCGTCTGGAAGTGATGGGAGAGAAGCTGGTGCATGTGTCGGCCACGCCGCAGGAGACGTTTGACGAGTCTCCCAGCCTGGCAGTGCTCCCTGTAGGGCAGGACACCCCCTTCGAGGTGGAGGCCGTCGGTGAGGACGAAGTGAGGCTCACGACGGCTGCGCTGCAAGTGACCGTTGACCGGCAGGCGGGACGCGTACGCTTTGCCGACGCGCAGGGCAACCCCATTCTGGAAGAGGAGACACGCGACTTCACCCCCATGGAGGTGGAGGGACGCAAAGCCTATACGGTGTGCCAACGGTTTGCACCCGTGGAGGGGGAGGCCCTCTACGGACTGGGCCAGCATCAGGCCGATGAGTTCAACTACAAGGGGAAGAACGAGGAACTGTTCCAGTACAACACGAAGGTCAGTGTGTCCTTCATCGTATCGACCCGGAACTATGGCGTGCTGTGGGACAGCTATTCGCTCTGCCGCTTCGGCGACCCGCGCGACTATGCCCAGCTGAACCAAGTCTTCAAGCTCTACGACAAGAAGGGTAAAGAGGGTGCCCTGACCGGCACCTATGTGCCCGCCGACGAGCAGGCGCAGACCGTGGTGCGTCGTGAGGAGAAACTTTACTTCGAGCACCTCGACCGCGAGGCTCGTCTCAACAAGGTGGTCAACCTGCCCGAGGGATTTCCCTTCATGGGCTCTCGCGTCACCTACGAGGGTGAGTTGGAACCGGCCGAGAGCGGCCTCTATCGCTTCATCCTCTACTATGCCGGCTATACGAAGGTCTATCTGGATAATGAACTGGTGGTGCCCGAGCGCTGGCGCACGGCGTGGAACCCCAACAGCTACAAGTTTGCTGTGGAGCTGGAGGCAGGCCGTCGGGTGCCGCTCAAGATAGAGTGGGAGCCGGACGGCTACGTTTCCTATTGCGGCCTGCGTGCCCTCACGCCTGTGCCCGATGAGGAGCAGCAGAAGCTCTCCTGGTGGAGCGAGATGCAGAGTCAGGAGGACTACTACTTTGTCTACGGAGCCACGATGGACGAGGTCGTCAGCGGCTATCGCACCCTGACGGGCAAGGCGCAGGTGATGCCTCGTTGGGCCATGGGTTACTGGCAGAGCCGCGAGCGCTACAAGACGCAAGAGGAGATTGTCGGCACGATGCGTGACTTCCGCCGTCGGCACTTTCCCATCGACAACATTGTGCAAGACTGGAGCTACTGGCCTGAAGCGGAGTGGGGCAGCCATGATTTCGATGCTACCCGCTTCCCCGACCCCAAACAGATGGTGGACGACATACACGCCATGAACGGACGGGTGATGATCAGCGTGTGGCCCAAATTCTATGCCACGACGGAGCACTACCGCCAGTTCGACGAACAGGGATGGATGTACCGGCAGGCGGTAGAAGACAGCATCCGCGACTGGATTGGTCCGGGCTACATCGGCTCTTTCTACGACGCCTACGCCGAAGGAGCGCGCCGGCTTTTCTGGCAGCAGATGCAGCAGAAACTCTACCCCTTGGGCTTCGATGCCTGGTGGATGGATGCCAGCGAGCCCAACGTGCGCGACTGCACCGACCTGCAGTACCGCAAAGAGCTCTGTGGCCCTACAGCCTTAGGCCCTTCGACCCAATACTTCAACGCCTATGCCCTGATGAATGCCGAAGCCATCTACAACGGACAGCGCGGCGTAGAGCCGGACAAGCGTGTCTTTCTGCTGACTCGCTCGGGCTTTGCCGGCCTGCAGCGTTACTCCACAGCGACCTGGAGTGGCGACATCGCCACCCGCTGGGAGGATATGAAGGCGCAGATCTCTGCCGGACTGAACTTTGCCGTCAGCGGCATCCCCTACTGGACGATGGACATCGGCGGTTTCTGCGTGGAGAATCGTTACGTCAAAGCGCAGCAGGAGTTTGACCGCACGGGCCGCGAGAACGCTGACCTCCGTGAGTGGCGCGAGCTGAACGCCCGCTGGTTCCAGTTCGGCGCGTTCTGTCCGCTCTATCGGGCTCATGGCCAGTGGCCGCTGCGCGAGCCGTGGCACATTGCCCCCGAGGGGCATCCGGCCTATCAGTCCATCCTCTACTATACGCAGCTGCGCTATCGGCTGATGCCCTACATCTACTCCCTGGCCGGCATGACACACTTTCAGGACTATACCATCATGCGTCCGCTGGTGATGGACTTCACGGCCGACGAGCAGACACACTCGGTCGGCGATCAGTTTCTCTTCGGTCCGGCTCTGATGGCGGCTCCTGTCTATGAGTATGGTGCCCGTAGCCGGCAGATGTACTTCCCCGCCGGCACGTGCTGGTACGACTTCTATACCAACCGTGTGGTCGAGGGTGGACAGCAACTTGCTGTGGCTGCACCCTACGACCGTATGCCGCTCTTTGTGCGTGGCGGCAGCATCCTGCCTATGGGACCCGACATGGAGTGGTGCGACCAGAAGCCTGCCGACTGCCTCACGCTCTATGTCTATACCGGTGCCGACGGTGCCTTTACCCTCTACGAGGACGAAGGAGTGAACTACAACTACGAGAAGGGGCGCTATGCCATGATTCCCATGACCTATAGCGAGGCCGAAGGAACCTTGACCATCGGCTCTCGCCATGGATACTTCGACGGTATGCTGCGCCATCGCACCTTCCGGGTGGTAAGGGTGGATGCGCGGGGCGCTGCTCCAGTTCAGACGCTGCAGTACGAGGGAGAAGCTGTGACCGTAAGGCTTTAGCAAAAACAAGAATGAGCCCTGGCTTTTCAACGAAGAGGCCACTGATTTACACCTTGTTCCCACGGTAGATTACTGGTTCAAGGCTCCGCAATGAGGGCAGACGCCCTTGGCGGAGAGTCGGTGGCCGCAATTCCCGCAACGGTAGAGGGGCGACCGGAGGGTGTGGCGCATACGCCGGACGAACTGCCAGACAAAGAGAACCAGCAACGGATAGCCCAAGTAGATGCGTGTGGTCCAGATGAAGAAGAAGTAGCAGAAGATGCAGACGCTGTCCAGTCACAACAAATAAAAGACGACCAGCGAGGGGGAGAGCTCACGGAAAAGCTCATCCAATACAGCCACCGAAACGATGAGGATGAGCCACAGAGTGAGGAGAAAACCGCTTAACAGCAGGGGCACCTGCAGAGGAGAGAGCGTGGGGTTGTAGTAGAAGTGCTCCCAGGTGTCAGGGGCAAAGACCTGCAGGCTCTCGTAGAGCGTGGCACTGGTGGAGAGGAGCAGGCAGAGTAGCAAGGGATAGAAGCTGTCGATGTCGTCGAAGTAGACTATCTTCAGCTGCTTGCGCCGGATGATGCGCAGCAGGCCGTAGGCCGTGAAGAGGGCGCAGATGATGATGAAGTAGGAGGCGTGCGTACGGCTGAAGAAGTGGATGAACTGCGAGATGCTGTCGGTGGGTACCAACGTCTGTTTCAGTTCGCTCTCGCGTAGCCATCCTTGCACCTCTTGCGTATGGGCCAGCTTCACCCAGATGCTGTCCACGCTATCAGTGGGATGGACGGCAAACTCGGCTACCACCACACGCTGTCCGCGGTAGAGGCGGCTGTAGCAATCCTTCAGTGGCAAGCAGACCAAATCGATGGAGTCGGCATAGACCTCGAAGTTGCGCCCCAAGGTGTAGTGACGCTCTTGCAGGTAGGTCAGGGAGTCGCGTGCTGCTGGCGACAGCTCCTCGGCACCTGTCTGCGGCGGGGTATAGTGGCAGGCCACTATCAGCAACAGGCTGATAAGCAGGCATCCGGTCAGGCTCCATCGATTCATGACTTACTCCTCCATCTTGACTTTCATGATACATTGTCGGCAGTCGAACTCCAAGGGGAAGCGGCGCCCGTCGTTGCTCACCAGGTAGAAAGGCTCGCGGTAGGGCAGACGCTTGCCATGATGGGTGGGACACCCACCTAGCTCATAGCGCAGGCAGTGGCGGCAGAACATGACGATGGCTCCCTCTACCGGCGATGCCTCGTAGGCCGGAGCCACCTGCTGCACGCCGTGAGTCCGATAGAAGGTCTCTGCCTCGCGATTCATCACATTGCCCAGGTAGGTGAGCTGCTGGACAGGGTAGGGTGTGTCGGTTGGGTGCCACACAGCCACCTCGCGCCGGTAACAGATGCGTCGCACGGCCAGCAACCGCTCGATGGTGCGCCTCCGCCAGTCGGCCAGTTGCGAGGCCGGAATGAACCATTCGCCTTGCATCTCTACCTTCACCTCGCGCAGGGCAAATGGGGTGTCGCCCAACTTGCCGAGCTGGGTCTTCCATTGCGAGGCCTGAGAGGTGCGTGCCGTCTGGTGCTCGGCTGCAAAGCTGAGGGTGGCGCTGTGCCCCTCCTCGTCGGTGGCCCTGAGTGCGAAGCCCCAAGGGGTGTCGCTCAGCAGCCAGTCGAGGGAGAGGCGGCGCTGGGCGCTGGGGGCAGCCAGCAGCCTTTCGAACTCCTGGTCGTAGTTGCGATAGAGGGGAGTGCGGGGCGGTATGGGAGCCATGGGGCCTGCAGCTATGAGTCGTCCGTTGTCCACCTTGTTGACGCGGAATCCCTGCAAGCGGCCTTGTGCGTCGAGGTAGCACACGCCGTCGCCATTGTGGAAAGGCTTGATGCCTGCCACGGCGATGCGTCCCCCTTGCTGACTCTTCAGGGTGCCCATCCGTTCGCCCAGCGACTTGGGTGTGTCGGGCGAGGCAATCCCCTCCTGCCGTCCGTCGAGGAAGTAGTGGGTGAATCCGCGGCTGAAGCTCTTGTCGAGTTGGGGCGTGAAGGTGTATTGACAGCTGCCTGCCGAGGCACGTACATACTCGGGCCGGCGCTTCAGGATGGCATCCAGCCGCTGGCGATAGTAGGCGGTGACGTTTTTCACGTACGACACCTCCTTCAGCCGTCCCTCTATCTTGAGGGAGGAGGCTCCGGCATCGAGCAGCTCCTCCAGCCGGTCGCTCTGGTTGAGGTCTTTGAGCGAGAGCAGGTGCTTGCGCGAGGCCATTACCTGGCCGTCGGCATCCACCAGCTGGAAGGGCAGGCGGCAGAACTGGGCACATTCGCCCCGGTTGGCGCTGCGGCCCATGCAGGCCTGGCTGGCATAGCACTGTCCGCTGAGGCTGACGCAGAGTGCTCCGTGTACGAAGACCTCCAGGGGAACCTTTGGACATGCCCGATGGATGTGGGCTATCTCCGTGAGCGATAGCTCGCGGGCCAAGACCACCTGCCGAAAGCCCGATTGGGCCAGAAAGGCCACCTTCTCCACCGTGCGGTTGTCCGTCTGCGTGCTGGCATGAAGGGGGATGGGTGGCAGGTGCAGGCGGGTCAGCCCCATGTCTTGTACGATGAGGGCATCCACGCCGACGCGGTACAGCTCCCAAGCCAAGGCTTCGGCTTGCGGCAGTTCGTCGTCGCGCAAAATGGTGTTGAGGGCCACATAGACACGTGCGCTAAAGAGGTGGGCAAACTCCACGAGGCGGGCAATGTCGGCGGTGGTGTTGCCTGCGGCAGCGCGTGCGCTGAACTTGGGGGCACCGATATAGACAGCATCGGCGCCGTGGCGAATGGCTTCAATACCACACTCTAGGTCTTTGGCCGGAGCCAGCAGTTCTATCGGGCGTGCTTCCTTCATTATTAATTATTCATTTTTTTATTCTAAAGTCCGATTTCCTCAATGTTGTATGGTGTCTCTTGGTAGACGAAGTAGTTGAGCCAGTTGCTGAAGAGCAGGTTGGCATGGGCCCGCCAGCGCACCAAGATGCCTTGGGCGGGGTCGTCGTTGACGTAGTAGTTGACGGGCATCTCGATGGGCAGTCCTTTGCCCAGGTCGCGCCGGTACTCGTTGTCGAGGGTCAGCGGTGAGTATTCCGAATGGCCGGTGACGAAAAAGTCACGTCCGCCACGAGCCATCACCAGATGCACGCCCGATACGTCCGACTCTGAGAGCAGCGTCAGCTCCGGCACCTTCAGGATGTCCTCCTTGCGCACCTCGGTGTGGCGGCTGTGGGGCACGAAGAAGCGGTCGTCAAATCCGCGGAAGATGGGGTGCAGCGGTTGGAGAGGCCGGTGCTCGAAGATGCCGAACATCTTCTTCTCCAGCGGATACTTGGGCACCCCGTAGAAGTGGTAGAGTCCGGCCTGTGCCGCCCAGCAGATGTAGAGGGTGGAGGTGACGTGGGTGCGTGCCCAATCAAATATCTCCGTAATCTCCGCCCAGTAGTTCACCTCCTCGTAGTTCATCTGCTCGACGGGAGCTCCGGTGATAATCATGCCGTCGAACTTCTCCTGCCGCAGCTTCTCGAAGTCTGTGTAGAAAGCTCGCATGTGCTCGATGGGTGTGTTCTTGGAGGTGTGGCTCTTGATTTTCATGAACTGGATTTCCAGCTGCAGTGGTGTGTTGGAGAGCAGGCGCACCAGGTCGGTCTCCGTCGTTATCTTCAAGGGCATAAGGTTGAGTATGACAATGCGCAGTGGCCGTATGTCCTGGCGGGTGGCACGCGAATTGTCGATGACGAATATATTCTCCTGCTTGAGCAATTCAATGGCAGGAAGCTTGTCAGGTAGGTTTAGTGGCATATCGTATTTTTATCTGTCAATTCATTTTTGGCGCGTAAAGTTAGTTATAATTCCCGAGATTGCGTACATTTGAAGCCAAATAACCGCAAAATGATGGAGAAACTCAACATAAAACAATGGGCTGAGGACGACAGACCCCGCGAAAAGATGGCCTCCAAAGGGGCGGCAGCCTTGAGTGACGCCGAACTGCTGGCCATCCTGATCGGTTCGGGCAATGCTGAAGAGAGTGCCGTAGCCCTGATGCAACGGGTCATGGCTGACTGCGAGGGTGACCTCAACCGGCTGGGTAAATGGGAGGTGAACGACTTCCTTCGTTACAAAGGTATGGGGCCTGCCAAGAGCCTGACGGTGATGGCGGCCCTCGAACTGGGCAAGCGGCGCAAGATGCAGGAGCACAAGCCACGCGCCGTCATCGACAGTTCGCGGGCGGTCTATGATTTTTTCCACCCGATGCTTTGCGATTTGCCTGCCGAGGAATTCTGGATTCTCCTGCTCAACCAGGCCTCAAAGGTGATAGCACCCGTTCGCATCAGTCGAGGAGGCATTGACCAAACCTCGGTCGACGTGCGCGACATCCTCCGCCAGGCCCTCCTGCAGCGGGCCACGCAGCTGGTGCTGGTCCACAACCACCCATCGGGCAATCCGCGCCCCTCCACGCTCGACCGCCAGCTGACGAAGCGCATCCAGGATGCCGCCCGACTGATGCAGATTCGTGTCACTGCCCACGTCATCGTCTGCGACGGCCTCTACTATAGCTTCAACGACGAGGGAATCTTGTGAGTACCGAACATTTTCCTTAACTTTGCACCCACTAAAGCATGAATACCTATGACAACGTATGAAATAGAAGAGAAGGTCGTGGCGATGCTGAAGACCGTTTACGACCCCGAAATCCCGGTCAATGTCTACGACCTGGGCCTGATATACAAAATCGACGTGGCCGACAATGGAGCCGTGGCCATCGATATGACCCTCACGGCCCCCAACTGTCCGGCTGCCGACTTCATCATGGAGGACATCCGACAGAAGTTAGAGTCCATCGAAGGTGTCCGTCAGGCCGATGTCAATCTGGTCTTCGAGCCCGAATGGGACAAGGACATGATGAGCGAAGAGGCCAAGCTGGAGCTTGGATTCCTCTGACGCTCAGATTCTCCTCTCCCCCATGTT
Organism: uncultured Mediterranea sp.; assembly: GCA_946007445.1. Classification (GTDB taxonomy): domain Bacteria; phylum Bacteroidota; class Bacteroidia; order Bacteroidales; family Bacteroidaceae; genus Bacteroides. The sequence continues at coordinate 5,829 of CAMGAL010000006.1, read as the reverse complement.
TCACCTCATTCACCTGTAGCAAAATGAAGAACGTCTATTTCCTCTCCGATGCCCACCTTGGCTCGCGTGCCATCGAGCATGGCCGCACGCAAGAACGCCGGCTGGTCAACTTCCTCGACAGCATTAAGCACAAGGCTGCTGCCGTCTACCTGCTGGGCGACATGTTTGACTTCTGGTATGAATTCAAGTTGGTGGTCCCCAAGGGCTACACCCGCTTCCTGGGCAAGCTGTCCGAACTGAGCGACCTGGGGGTGGAAATCCATTTCTTCACGGGCAACCACGACATCTGGTGCGGCGACTACCTGACCAAGGAGTGCGGAGCCATCCTGCACCGCAAGGAGCTGACCACCGAGATATATGGCAAGGTGTTCTACTTGGCGCATGGCGACGGCCTGGGTGACCCCGACCGGGGCTTCAAGCTGCTGCGGGCCATGTTTCACAACCCCACGTTGCAGATGCTATTTTCGGCCATACATCCTCGCTGGAGTGTGGAGCTGGGGCTCTCTTGGGCCAAGCACAGCCGCCTCAAGCGCATTGACGGCAAGGAGCCCGACTATATGGGCGAAGACCGCGAGCCGCTGGTGCTCTACTCCAAGGCCTACCTCAAATCGCATCCCGACATCAACTTCTTCATCTACGGCCATCGCCACATCGAGCTCGACCTGATGCTGAGTGCCTCGGCTCGTGTGCTGATTCTCGGCGACTGGATTTCCAGCTTCTCCTACGCCGTGTTCGACGGCGAGAATCTATTTATGGAAAATTACATCGAGGGAGAGACCCGACTCTGAAGGGGCTCCCCGATGGACAGTTGTGACTGATACAGAGTATGCTCAAAGCAATCCCTGCTTCTGCAACTCTTCGGCCACCAGCTCCGCCTCGGCGTACCAATCTTCACCAAACTTGCGGATAAGGGGTTCGCGCAGGAACTTATAGACCGGCAGATTCTCCTTTTGACCCAGGATAAGGGCAGCTTTGCAGACACTCCACCGATGGTAGTTCACCGCCGTATAGCTGTTGTAGCGGCGCACACGGACGGGGTAGAGGTGACACGACACGGGCTTGTAGAAGTCGGTCTTGCCGGCCCGGAAGGCCTTCTCGACAGCGCAGTAGCAGCAACCCTGCCCATCGTAGCAGGTGAAGACACAGTCCTTGCCATGCACGATGCTGGTGACGAGGTCGCCCTCGCAATCGACATACGCCACGCCCTGGCGGTCGATGACCGCCCGCGCATCGGGCGAAAGCTCGTCCCAGATGACGGGAAGCACCTCCTCCAGCTTCGCCACCTCGTCCATCTCCAGCGGGGCGCCGGCGTCGCCTTCTATGCAACACGCACCCTTGCAGGCCGACAGGTTGCAAAGAAACTTCTCGCGGAACAGGTCCAGGGAAACAATTGTATCGCCTATTTCTACCATTGTATTCTATTTTTGATTCGGTGATAACATGGTAGGGGCGGAAAATTTTCCGCCCCTACGGATTTGTCATTCGTTGTATAGCCCCTTAGCCTATCAGGTCGTGTCCCGTCATCTCGGCCGGCTGGGGCATACCCAGGATGTGCAGGATGGAGGGAGCCACATCGGCCAGCACGCCGTCGGCCACGCGGGCAGCCTTGTTGTCCGTCACATAGACGAAGGGCACGGGGTTGAGCGAGTGGGCGGTGTTGGGAGTGCCGTCCTCATTCAGGGCGTGGTCGGCATTGCCGTGGTCGGCGATGATGATGACCTCGTAGCCGTTGGCCTTGGCAGCCTCGACGGTATCCTTCACGCAGTTGTCGATAGCCACGACAGCCTTTTCGATGGCAGGATAGATACCCGTATGGCCCACCATGTCGCCATTGGCGTAGTTCACCACGATGAAGTCGAACTTCTGTGTGCCGATGGCCTCCACCAGCTTGTCCTTCACCTCATAGGCACTCATCTCAGGCTTCAGGTCGTAGGTAGCCACCTTGGGCGAGGGCACCAAGATGCGTTCTTCGCGCTCGTAGGGAGCTTCGCGACCGCCGTTGAAGAAGAAGGTGACGTGTGCATACTTCTCGGTCTCGGCAATGTGGAGCTGCGTCTTGCCGTTGTTGGCCAGATACTCGCCCAGGGTGTTCTGCACGTTCTCCTTGTCGAAGAGCACATGCACGCCCTTGAAGTTGGGGTCGTAGGGGGTCATGCAGTAGTACTGCAGGCCGGGGATGGTCTTCATGCCGGCTTCGGGCATGTCCTGCTGGGTCAGCACGATGGTCAGCTCCTTGGCACGGTCGTTGCGGTAGTTGAAGAAGATGACCACATCGCCCTCCTTGATGGTGCCGTCCACCGAAGCGTTGTTGATGGGCTTCACGAATTCGTCCGTCACGCCCTCGTCGTAGCTCTCCTGCATGGCCTGCACCATGTCGGTGGCCTGCTTGCCCTTGCCCTCGATGAGCAGGTCGTAGGCCTCCTTCACGCGTTCCCAGCGCTTGTCGCGGTCCATGGCATAGAAGCGGCCCACGATGCTGGCTATCTGCACACCGGTCTCGGCGCAGTGTGCGCTCAGGCGCTCGATGAAACCTTTGCCGCTCTTGGGGTCGGTGTCACGACCGTCCATGAAGCAGTGTACGAATGCCTTCTGCAGGCCATACTCCTTGGCGATGTCGCACAGTTTGAAGAGGTGGTCGAACGAGCTGTGTACGCCGCCCGTCGAGGTCAGTCCCATGAAGTGGATGCTCTTGCCCTGCTCCTTGGCGTAGGAGTAGGCGGCCTTCACCTGTGGGTTCTGCAGGATGGAGTTGTCGGCGCAGGCGCGGTTGATCTTCACCAGGTCCTGGTAGACAATACGTCCGGCACCGATGTTCAGGTGTCCCACCTCGGAGTTACCCATTTGTCCGGCAGGCAGACCCACATTCTCGCCGCTGGCCTGCAGCTGCGAGTGCGGATAGTCGGCCAGCAGGCTGTCCCAGTAGGGGGTAGGGGTGTTGAAAATCACATCATCTTTGCCTTGATCGCCGATTCCCCAGCCATCAAGAATCATTAAAAGGGCTTTCTTGCTCATAATTATCTAAACGTTTAATAGGTTTTCTACTCTTTTCGAGTTGCAAAAATACAAAAAAGCTGTTGAAGTACACGAGATTTCGGAGGATTTATCTATTTTTGCTGCATAATCAACCCTACAGCATCCCTATGGCACACCGACTCAACACCAACAAGCAATTCATGATAGGCAACATGATACTGGCCTTTGCCGTCATCTTCGTCGTGGTCATCTTCGTCTATATGAGCCTGCGCCTGCAGCAGCAGAAGCAGGCCGAACGGCACTTCATCGAGCAGTACAGCGTGGAGCTGGCTGCCGACTTGGCTGGCGACAGCCTGGCCCTGATGGTGAACGACAGCCTGCTGCTGGAGCAAACCTTGGGGACGGAGCCGGTCAGCATCCGATTCGGGCGCTTTGCTGAGCAGAGCACCCTGATGGTGGTCGATAAGGCCAGCGACCGGGTGCAGCTGTTCGAACTCGACGAGCAGGGCGGCGACTACCTGCTGAGCAAGGCTGACGGCCGGCTGGAACTGAAGCCTCGAGGAAATTAATATCTCTTAGCAGGCTATCTTCCTACCTCCTCCCTACCATCCTCGTACCATCGCCGCATTTTCTTCGCTCATCCTTCGCTCATCCTTCGCTCTATAGGAGCGGACACTGAGCGAAGGATGAGCGAAGAAACGGCGAAGAAATAGTGGAGCAGATACGGCGTTGGTACGGACCCAGCCCAACCGACGAATGCAAAAGAATGTAAAATTCGCATTCGGGCTGCAACTTTTTGCCTCTTGCTTGCGTCTTATAGGCAAACGACAGCCAATATGACAGCAATCAAAAAGCAAATAACAATGAAAGCAACACTTCTCTTCCTCCTCGCCATGACATTCGGGCTGGAGAGCTGCGGTAAGCACGTGACCGGCAGCAAAAACATTGTGGAAAAAGAGATTCGCACCGAGAATTTCTCGGCCATCTCCACGTTAGGCGCGTACGACGTCTTCTATACCCAGCGCCCCGGAGCACCACAAGTGAAGGTCATCACCTCCGACAACATCCTCGACATCCTCGATATCTACGTCAAGGAGGGCCGCCTCCACCTCAGTGTGAAGCCCGGCTATGGCTTTTCGGCCAAGAAACTGGAGGTGCACGTCAGCAGTGAGTCGCTGACCGACATCAACCTCATGGGCAGTGCTGACGCCAAGCTGATAGGAACCGTGCGCAGCGACAACCTGAGCCTCTCTGTGGCAGGCAGTGGCGACATCGAAGCCAGCCATCTGGAGTGCGAACTCCTGAATCTCCACATTGCCGGCAGCGGCGAAATGGAGCTCTACGACGTGAGCAGCCATACCATCAAGGGCGACATCGCCGGCAGCGGCGACATGGACTTGAAGCAGATCACTGCCAATGACGTGCGTTTCACCATTGCCGGCAGTGGTGACATAGAGCTGAAGGGCACCGCGCAGAGTGCCTTCTACTCCATTTCGGGCAGTGGCGAGATTGATGCCAAGGAGCTGCAGGCCAACCAGGTAGAAGCCTCCACCGCTGGTAGCGGAGAAATCAGTTGCTACGCCACTGACTTCCTGAAAGCCCACACCTCGGGCAGCGGCGAGATAGGCTACAAGGGCGAGCCCCGGCTCGACATCTCCAAGCGAGGCGTACACCCCATTCGTTAAACCCTTTCCATTCAAACCAGACGTATGAAAACCATGACCGTCACACTGGCAGCCTTGTGTCTGCTTCTCGGGGTGAGCCTCCAGGCTGCCGCCCCCGCCTCTGACCAACGTGTCAGCCAAGAGCGCAAAGTCAGCGACTTCCACCGCATCGAGCTCTCGACCGTGGCCGAAGTAATCTTCACGCAGTCGGACCGCTGCACCTTCCGCATCGAGGGCGAAGCCGAATGGGTCAACGACCACATCAGTCAGGTAGATGCCGGCACCCTCGTCGTCAAGATGAGGAAGGAGAAGAAGAAGGTCAAAGAGGGCGTGAAAATCTTTCTCACCGCTCCCCGGCTTGACTTCATCGAGTTCAGCGGAGTGGGCACCCTCCACATCGACCAACCCTTGCACAGCGACCAGTTCCGGCTGGAAGTAGAGGGGGTGGGCAAGGTGTACATCCGCGACCTGAAATGCAAGCAGTGCACCGTCGATGTGGAAGGCGTAGGCAAGGCCGACATCCACGTGGAGTGCGAGCGGCTCAGAGCCCGACTCGAAGGCATCGGCAGTATCACCCTCAGCGGCCGCGCCGACTATGCCACGATAGAACGCGAAGGCATAGGCAGCGTAGATACCAGTCGGCTGAAGATCCTGCAGAAGAACAAAGACTAAACTATATCCTATAAATTCTCTCAATTCGAGTCCCATGCTTGCGATAAGTATGGGACTTTTTGTCTATCTTTGCGACCAAAACAATCTGAATAGAGGAGATTTGACAATGGCAATGAAAGAATTTGTGATATCGGAAGCCCAGGTAGAGACGGCGGTGCTTGTCGGACTGGTCACTAAGACGCAGGATGAGCGCAAGACCAACGAATACCTGGACGAACTGGCTTTCCTGGCCGAGACGGCCGGAGCGGTGGTGGTGAAGCGCTTCACGCAGAAGGTGGACCAGGCCAACTCCGTGACCTATGTGGGCAAGGGAAAGCTGGAGGAAATCCGGCAATATATCGCGGGCGAAGCGGAGGAAGAACGCGAGGTGGGCATGGTCATCTTCGACGACGAACTCTCCGCCAAGCAGATACGCAACATCGAAGGCGAGCTGAAGGTGAAGATTCTGGACCGCACCTCGCTCATTCTGGACCTCTTCGCGATGCGGGCGCCGACGGCCAATGCCCAGACGGAGGGGGCG